>JAUVIJ010000115.1 GCA_030592835.1 Candidatus Cloacimonadota bacterium
GTGATGAGATGAATCTGGTGGCGGATTCTTTTGAATCGAAGAGTTTCAGCGCTCTCTTATTACCCTTTTTCATCACAGCATACTTTATAGGATCCTGCCAGCGCTCCTGTGGTGAGCATTCGGGAATAGCGTCATCAGGTAGAGAAAGAGCACATTCTAATTTATCCAATTTTTGTGCAATAAAGTGCCGGCACCAGGAGAGATCCCATTTCTCGACCGGGATGACCTCTATCTGCTGAGGGTAGTTCTTCTCATATTTACATTTAGCTGCCGACCAATCTCTGAAGATCGCTATTATCTGAAGTTTATCAACTTCAAATCCTGCTGACTGATACAAAAACGAATAGAGATTCAATTGTTGTTCCCACAAAGTATTACTACTTTTATAGAGATACTGCCAAATACTGGTAAATTTGAAATCACTGATGATCCCCTCTTCAAAAAGATCAATTCCTCCTGAGATCGTTTTACCATTCACCTCAGCAAATAATCTCTCTTCATTGAGACTATTTTTTGTTTCAGATGCTTCGAGCACCCTATGCATCGCACTGCCCATAAGACTCCAAATGAGATCTGAAGCTTCCTGGGTAATTTGCTCCCTGTATCTCCGCTCTAGAACGAACATTTTCTCAGATTTAAGAAGTGCTGTTACTGAGCAAAATTGGATGGCTCCGGCTCCGGAATACCACCCTTTTTTGATCGCTCTATAGATCGGGTCAGGAATGCCGTTGTTATTCGTGATATTCATGCTGCCTCCATTATCTTCAGTTTGTTCTCTAGAGCTTTTACCCCTTGGGTGTTCGTCGCCAGTATCTTACGATAGAAATTTTTACGTTCCTGCTGGGAGATATTACCTTTTATCTGATCGAGCCGATCAATCAGCAACAGTTGTTTTTCCACTAACTTAAGTATCCCCACATCTGTTTTAGGATCTTTGATCTTATCTCCGAACTCACTCAGTTTTTTGGCTGTGATGAAATTCTTCTCATTCAATTCCTCCATTTTTATTTTGATGCTCTTAATCAATCTCTCCCTCTCCCTCTTGTTGCCTGCAGATACTATTTTCTTCTTTACAGGCTCTCCGCTGTTCAGCCATTTTAGAATAGTTTTAGCCAGCTCATTGCCAGGTTTTTGGATCACCGACTGCTGCAGGGCAGGACAGCGTGTTTTAGTGATGACCATAGTGCTGGTCATGTCCATATCGCCAACAATATCAAATTCGTACTCCAGCCCTTCACGCTGTATCGGCTGCAAACCGACTTTTCTGACCATTTTTTTTCCACTCTCAGTTTTCTCAAGCGAGTATTCGGTCTTGACGCGCATAGTTACGATAATATGCAGATCCGATCTCAGAATTGCATCGATCATCCTGTTGTGCAGGGGAGTTACCTCCCTCCAGGCAGCAAAACTACTGGTCGTCTTCAATCTTGCCGCAGCTTTATCTACCAGTTCCAGAGCTCCATTATGTCCGTTCCAGGCATGGGACAATGAATCAATGATGAGCAGATCGAATTTTTGGTCATCAGCACTTCTGATAGCTTCGATAAAATTATCCGGATGATAATTTTCCATCTCCAGTACGCTGAATTTAAAAAGATCGGCATACTTTTTTGCTGATCCTCTCTCGGTGTCTAATAGGGCAATTTTCTTAGACAGTCCCGAAGCTAGCAGCAGAGATGAAAAAGTTTTTCCACTGCCACTAGGTCCGATAATTGCCAGGCGCAGTTTCAACTTTGATTTTACTGCTTTTTCAAACTTTAAATCTTGATCTTGATCCTGCATTTTAACCTCCTTATTTTTTGGTGAATTTTTAAACAGATCTCAGGGCAATGCTCAAAGATAAAAAAGGAATTCCTTAAGGTGATATTCTAAAGGAATTCCTTGTATTAATAATATGACAGTTAATAGGGCTAATCGCACTAGTATTAATGACTTACGCAGATGAATTATTGACAATATTACTACTGATTTGGATTATGATTTCTGATCATTTTAGATTTGTATATCAGTATATTTTCCAATAGCTATAATGGTAAATATTATCATCCAAAAAAGGATCTTTTTCTAAAGAATTTTCAAATAATTTTATAATTAGATTACATATTTATATATCTAAAATCTCATCTTGCACGATTGGACTATTAATCCTTTTAAGCCTTCGTTTATTTTTTATCTGATCTCTGGTTAAATTATATCTCACTTTACCAGTAATCCTGGCGAAGATCCTTTGAATCTCTTTGTCATAATACTCTGCTTTTTCTTCATGAATCACGGTTTTCTTATTTATTTTCCTACGCCGAACAAACTGTGAATTCTCAGATTTTGAGATTGATGTGGGATCTGCAGCAAGTCTTTCTTCCCTGCTTATCTCTTCTTCTTGAAAGAGGTTTATTTCATGCTTGATAACCTCTTCTGGTGTGATTATTGTGAAATAAGAGAGGAAATTTGCAATGGTAAAGCCAAGAATACACTTAAAGTCTTTATAAAATCGGTACTCCTGGTTCCGATCGATAAAGGCACTAAGCTGATCCTTGCTATAAAATTTAATATCCCAACAATAGTAAAGGAACGTCTCATAATCAGCTTCTATTAATTCTTCATTGAATTTCTTCTTCCAGCCAATTTGAAGGCGTTTAAGGGGTAGATCCACTAATATTGAACATTCTAACAATTTCCTTTTGTCCAGATCAATTATTAATTGTCTTATCTGTAAACCTTGAAACTCGACGACATTAAGGGGATCTTTTAGTACAGAATCGTAAAGATCCGGAACAATAAACTGCTTCCTGATGACCTCATAGCTGCATAATGCAACTCCATTATGCCGATTTTTTCTGTTCTCCTCCAACATTTTACGACCCTCTTCTAGAACGACACAATCGTAGTAGATACGTTCCAGATCGCAATCGGAAGTAGGGATGAACTTCAAGTTTTGCATAATCTCATTTATCTCTTCATTCTCGTGCCCGGTGTATAATAACACTTTGATTAGATTCTCCTGCGGAAGCTTTAGATTTTTCGTACTAAAGCTTTTGGTACTTGTACTCAAATCACTTTGATAAATATTTACTTCACTCATATTATTTCTTATCCTCCTTTATTTTTTCTTTTTTAAGTCTTGCGTTCCTTTCTTCACACTTACGATGTTGAGCGTCAATATCACTGCGGGTGCGAGTATAACGCACTTTACCAGTTATTCTGTCAAAAATCCTTTGCAGCTGACTTCTGCCATATTCTTTATTCATTCTTTTATCATTCTTCATCATATTCTCGAGAGAAAGTACTAGTGAGCTTTGTAGCCAGGGAGTCAGAAGGAAATTATTTTTCCGGAAGATCTCTTCCCGCAAATGGTTATTTTTACTCCACGCGAGCTGTTCGTATTTTTCCTTTTCAACTTTATTAAGCAAATGAAAGTGAGCCAATATATCGAGAGGCTCTTTATCCAACAGCTGCCTATGGAGTTTGTAGTTGTCACTTTCGGATTCCTGAACCAGATATTGATAAAGCCCGTCTTTGGATCCATCCGGAAGATTCCAGCAATAGAACACAAATGACCTGTACAAGTCTATTGTTAATGTTTCTTCAAATTTTGAAAACCAGGCTGCCTCTAAACGTTCGAAAGGCATTCCAGCCATTACAGCATTTTCAATTAATTCCCTTTTATTTCTCTCCAGGAGTATCTCCTTCAGAGGAAAAGTATTGAGGTTGAGATCTCCCTGAAGCCATTTGAGTAAAGGATCATAGGTCCCACCATCAATAAATTTATCTCTAATCGTAGTAGATTCGTATAGTTCTTTTCTTAATGGTAAGCGCCTCCTGTTTTCCTCTATCATAGCCGCTCCTTCATCATTGGAGATGCACTTATGATAGATAATATCCAACAAGCACCTTGGTATTTTATTAAACCCGAGTAAGTTCAAGACCATCTCTATACCCTCATTCAGCATACCTGTATAGAACATTTGCCTGATAAGATTTTCATGAGGAACAACAAAGATCTTAGGAAGGGGTTTAAGGATGATCTCGTCCTCTTGCATGAACCAGTTATACTTTTTGTCAATATCTGTTTCAAGCTCTTCGGTAGGTCTCAATTTTTCATACCTACTGAGAGACTTTTCAATAGAAAATAAAAGAGCGATATCCCCAGCAGTCGGGCTGAATCCTCGATCGAGAGCAGAATTGATCTTTTCCTGGGTCTTATGAAAAATAAGATTGTTCTTCCGCATTATTTCAAAATCACTGACCTTGCCAAAAGATCTTAATATGTCCTCAATGTTATGGATCAGCGGGTTGATATATAAACGATACTGCTCTTCAGATCTCCTGGCATATAGAAAGGTCGCAAATTCCTTTTGTGAATATTTATTAGAATCCCAGAACCACCACAGGTATCTATCATAAACATTTTGGGAAATTTGCTCGAAATCCAATTCAGCCAATAGTGAATTCAGGCTGTCAATATCTCCCCCCAACATGGCGAAGCACTCTACAAATCTCCTTAGATCTTTGCGGTAGAAGATCTCTGTAAGATCTTTAAGGGTAGATTTCTCTCTCTCCTGCAGAGGCTTTGCAGAGGAAAAATCATTAATAAGCGTTTGAAAATCAGCAGTATATTTGTAGCTATCGGCTACTTTTTTAATAATTAGCGGCAATTCATTGTTTTCAAAACGTTTAATATTCTCTTCTGCCATGTTCTTATTTTCAATTGTACTATATAGCTGCTTCCTGACCTGACAAATATCACTTTTACCTATAGAGAATTGCAGAGAAAAAAGATCGACAATCTCATCATCACCCAATCCTGCAAGGATCGCAAGCTCAGTGTATCTTATGTAAGGCATTATTATCTTATACAATTTGCCCACCCCCTTTTTTAATTAATTCAACTACCAGACTGAACTTATATTCTCTGTTCTTTTCACGCATCTTCCTAGCTGCAGGATTTACCTTGGGTCTCTCTTGTTGGCAGTTCAACAAATTATTGCCACTGGATGCCGGTCTTAGCTTATTGGAGAGATCTCTATTTATAAGTGCAGAACATTCTCTGTTCAAGGTTATAAGAGCCCTCTCCGCTTCACCTGAAGAATCAATGATCCTATTGATGCTCTTGTTCGCCAGCCGTCTTATGCTGGTGAGTCTGTCTACTGCAGACTGCATTCCGTAAGCTGCTTTGAAATTTCCAAAGCTCCCACCAACCACCTCGCGGTGAAGTTGATAATTGCACTCGATCATATTGTCTTTTAGAAAATAATCTATCTCGGGAGATGTTAAAGTTTTTATATCCCAGAAGAAATAATGATATATGTGAAAATATTCGAGATCTAAGCCAACTTGGTTGAATTTCTTCCACAGCTTGTTAAGCTCAAAAAAAGTTGTTTTAGTAAGCAATCCACATTCGGTGAACTGTCTTCGCTGGTAACTGTTTAGAAAATAGTTCAAAGCTGTTGATGTCAGCCAGTTAGCAGGATCTTTATTAAAAGAACTACTGAGATCAAGAAACAATTGATCAAAGACCTTAGCAAACTTAAATTTTGAGCGAATGCTTCTTAGAATTGCTGATCTTCCACCATTCAAGTAAGAATGTTGGTTGTGCTCTATCAGTTTTGCAACTGTCTTATCTTTTTTTAGTTCATTGGTGAAGGCATTGTAGCTTTCTTCGCTAATTTTTCCGAACTTATTCTCTTCACACCACTTAGCATAATTTATCCACGGAATTCCACTGATGATGCATATTTTAACAAATCTATGGTTAGGTGATTTGAATAGAAATTGCACTTTTTTTCCCATTTCCCCATCCTTTACTTCTTTTTTTATTTTGGAATACGATAATATCCCCGTATGATGAAACGTTCTAGTTTTCCCTCCAGCACCATTCTGCGTAGAATTATTTGCAAAGTGCTGACCTTTGTTTTATTGTAATCCGTAACTAAGGCCTTAAAATAAGATAGACACAAGATTATTCCCGGTTCAAACTGTTTGATCTTATCGGATATTGTTTTATAGATCTCTTTAGAATTGGCGCGCTTAGCGGCTAGAGCCTTTGCTTGAGAAACCTGACTTATGGAATAATAGGAGTAGCCTGCAGACGTCATCTTTACCGGGATCAGTTGTTTCCGTTTCCACTGTCTGATACTTTCCGGATGAATCATAGAGAGATTGGCAAACTTAAGGGTGATCAGCAGCAGCTCAATTTTAGTATAATCCCCATCACTTTCTACAAAATAGTTTGTTGGCAAATCCTTAGTGGAAATTAAAAGACGCGAATTGAATTCCAATTTATTACTGGCGGGAGTAAAATTCAAAAGAGATAATCCGAGTTTTCCATTTGTAAATGAATAGATCGCCAGGTTACCGTTATCATAAAATCTAAGAATCGAATTTCTTCCAGATTTATATTGAGCGTATCCCTCGCAGGAATTACTTTCATATCCGAGCAGATAGTGATCTTTACCAAGCTGCAGTATGATAGCATTGTTATGAACGATATCTGCTGAATTCAAATCTGGGAAAACAGA
>JAUVIJ010000059.1 GCA_030592835.1 Candidatus Cloacimonadota bacterium
AGGTTTTTATGTCAATAAGCAAGTGATTTGGATGCATCCCTCGAAAATTTTTCAGAATCATTCTTCTCGTTACAAAGTTGCAGGGTGATATATATCACTCTTGTCTTTATAATGCGGCCTCTGTCCTTCAACTCTGCTCAGGATGACAGCTATTTATGCATTTTCACACTGTCTGAGAACTTGGGAACCAGAGTGTTAAGTGAAGTTATTAGATTGAGGTTCAAGTTGCGACCATTGGGATTGAGCTAAAAGGCGAGGGGGAGAAAAGGAAGGGAAATCTTGAATGCTGAATTTTAAATGTTAAATTAGTTGTACCATCCTGAAATAAGTTGACCATAAAGTAACATTCAGGAGGTCAGATGTCAGAATTCAGAAGGAACATTTTTTTCTCCCTTTTCCTTCTTTCTATTCTCTAATCCCTGATCCCCATTCCCTAATATCTTTTAACTTTTCAACTTTCCAACTTTCCAACTTTCCAGCTTTTTACTTCTAAACCTTTAAACCACTAAACTTCTAAACCACTAAACTTCTGTTTTTCAATCCCTATTCTCCATATCCCCTAAACCCTAAATCCTTGCTTTTTTCAGATCTTCCGGTGTATCGATCCCGATGCCCTGGTAATCAGTCTCTACCATTTTGATGGGAATCCCGTTTTCCAGTAACCTCAACTGTTCAAGTTTTTCAATCTCTTCCAATTTTCCTGAGGGCAGTTTTACATATTGCAGGAGTGTCGCTTTACGGTAAGCATATACTCCGATATGTTGCCAGAAGAGGATATCTGTTGGGTTATCTCTATTAAAGGGGATTGGAGAACGGGAAAAATAAAGGGCAAAATCATCTTTATCACAGACAACTTTAACAATATTAGGATTTTTGTGATCTTCCTGAAATTGGCACATTAAAGAAGCAACCTGCATTTTGGGATCTGTAAACACAGCGATTAATTTTTCCAGAGGTTCTTTACTGATGAATGGTTCATCACCTTGAACATTGACCACGAGATCAAAAACCAGATCACGGCATACTTCGGCGATCCTGTCCGAACCGGAAACATGATCCGGTCTGGTCATAACAACATTTCCACCAAAATTTGCCGCAGTTTTTCTGATCCTTTCATCATCAGTAGCGATGATCACATCAGCGAACAACCCCGTGTCTTTTACGTTTTCAAAAGTATGCTGAATTACAGGTTTTCCCTTCAGATCAGCCAGTAATTTACCCGGAAACCTTGTGGATGCATAACGGGCAGGAATAACAGCTATCGTCTTCATAATTACCTGACCATCTTCAATTCCAGATACACCTTGAAACTGTAGAGAGCATCTTTCAATTCCGACTGGATATAACTGCGGGTGATCTCCATATTAACCAGTTTTTTTGTGGATTCGATGATAATATCCTTTTCAAACTCATCATCGATACTTGTTATTCTACCCATGACGTCCTTTTCCAGGTATTTTGCCAATTCCTGTCGGGCATTTTCTGCCGCTCTTATCCAGGCAGTTTCCAGATCGGAAGAACTTTCAGTTTGATATGCATAGATAACATCATCATTTGCGATCAGTTTTTCTTCTGAAAACCAGTCGGGAAATTTTTGCACACTTTTCTTACGATAATTGTTTTCAATATTTTTTCCTCCGATAGTATATAATCCTAGAAAAAAACCACAAATTTCTGTTTGATCAATAAGTTCGAGGTTTTCGTAAATTCTTTTCATATCCTCAGGATCGGCGCAAACATTGAGTTTAAAAACTACTTTGCCACTACCCATAAGTTTTTCTGATTCTGTAGTTGCATATTTTTCGATCGTGTAAGATCCCTCGTTGCGGCATTTCATAACAGCAGCCATCTGTTTGGCAGCGTCTTCCATATCCTCAAGATTGTAACTTTTCCGGGAGATGCCAACTACAAAATCTTGTCCTTGTGAATCATAGATCCAGGCGGGTAATGCAAGGCTTTCATATTTATGGATGAAACTGTCTTTTTTGTAGTGTCGGGATGAAGTAGAACAATTTATTACCAGAAGCATGATCACAATCAATAAGAGAGCTGTTTTTTTCATTTTTTATCCTTTTTAAGCAGCTTATTTTTTTTCATGTATACGAGTAGAGAAGTAATATCCGTATAATTAACTCCGGAAATCCGTGAGGCCTGACCCAGAGACCCGGGTCTAATCTTTTTCAGTTTCTCTCGGGCTTCGTAGGCGATCGATTCAATTTTCATATAATCAATATTATCAGGAATGGGCTGATTTTCATGCTTTTCAAAATTTTCGATCTGCTCCATCTGCCTTTTAAGATAACCCTCATATTTCACTTCCAGGGATATTCTCATTTTAATATCGGGTGTTACATCGGGTGGGGAATGATATCCAAATCGCTCAAGTTCTTCAAAGATTATTTCAGGACGTTTCAGAAGATTGATCAATTTAATCGGATTTTTAAGCTCATCATTTTTTATGGTGTTTGTTTTTTTAAGATAGGTTTTTTCCCGTTTGTAAATTTTCATCATATTTTGAAAACGTTGCCATCTTTGGTCCGAAATCAGCCCCAGTTTCTGCCCGATAGGCATCAATCTCTCATCCGCATTATCCTGTCTTAGGAACAACCTGTATTCCGCCCGGGAAGTAAATAACCGATAAGGCTCGGTTGTTCCTTTGATCACCAGATCATCCAACAAAACCCCGAGATAGGAGCGTGATCTCTCAAAAACCAGCGAATCCTTATTTTCCAGAGCCAGAACAGCGTTTATCCCTGCGGCTATTCCCTGGGCTGCAGCTTCTTCATATCCTGATGTTCCGTTGATCTGGCCAGCGAGATAGAGACCCTTTATCTTCTTGGTCTCCATGGTGATCTTGATCTCATTAGGGATAACGTAATCATATTCGATAGCATAACCATAGCGGATTATTTTAACGTTCTCCAGACCAGGGATAGTGGGCAGCATTTCGGATTGAATTTCCGGAGGCAAACTGTTGGAAACCCCGTTTACATAACCTTCATGGGTTTCAAGACCTTCGGGCTCTATAAAAACCTGGTGGTGTTCTTTAGTATGGAATTTTACTACTTTATCTTCGATCGAAGGGCAATAACGAGGACCAACACCGCTGATATAGCCACCATAAAGAGAAGATCTGTTAAGGTTTTTCCGGATAATTTCATGAGTCTGGGGATTGGTGTAAGTTAAATAACAACTGATAGAATTATTCAGTTCGATATCACGATAAAATGAAAAACCCCGAGGATCATCATCTCCTGGCTGTTCTTCGACTTTCGAATAGTTTACCGATCTCAAATCGATCCTGGGAGGTGTACCGGTTTTAAACCTGGACAAATTTAGGCCTACCTTGATGAGCGAATCCGATAATTTTACAGAAGCAGGTTCACCCGCTCTGCCGGCACTGTAATTTATTTTTCCTACATATACTTTACCTCTCAAAAAAGTACCGTTGGCAAGGATTACCTTTGGAGCGTAATAGGATTGACCGAGATTAGATACCACACCTATGACGGATTTTTTATCACTGGATAGAATCAGCTCTTCAATAATTGATTCTTTAATCTCGAGACCGGACTGTGATTCCAAAACGCTTCTCATGATTTGGGAATACCGGTCACGATCATTTTGAGATCGGGGAGCCCAGACAGCAGGACCTTTTTTTTTGTTTAACATCCGGAATTGGATCCCGGACAGGTCTGCAGATTTTCCGATCTCACCGCCAAGGGCATCCAATTCCCGAGCAAGATGTCCTTTCGCAGGTCCTCCCAAAGAAGGATTGCAACTCATTCGTCCAATACTCTCGATCTTGATGACAAAGATCAGGGTATTGGCACCCATTCTGGCTGCCGCTAAAGCAGCTTCGATCCCTGCATGACCAGCACCGACTACAATTACATCATATTTATTCATTTTATAATTTTATCCTGAACTATTTAAACATCTCAAAATCCTTTTTCTTACAAATAGTGTCAAGAATGTTACTTGTCATGCATTTTTTTGATTTGACAAAGATGTAAGGTTGTAAAGTTTAGAACAAATTTCAATAAGTTGGAGAATTTTATTAAATGGCAAAAAAAGGTAAACAGGCTATAAGCCCTACGAGAGAAGAAAATTATCCGTCCTGGTATCAGCAGGTGATCCGGGCGGCTGATCTGGCAGAAAGCAGTGATATACGCGGTTGTATGGTCATTAAACCCTGGGGATATTCGATCTGGGAAAATATTCAGAAAAACCTTGATGAAATGTTCAAGGAAACAGGTCATGTTAATGCTTATTTCCCGCTTTTCATCCCGAAAAGTTTTTTCGAAAAGGAAGCTGAGCATGTTGAAGGATTTGCCAAAGAATGTGCCGTTGTTACTCATTCTCGTCTTGAAGATGATGGAAACGGGGGTTTGAAACCTGCTGGTAAACTAACGGAAGAACTGATTGTTCGCCCTACAAGTGAA
The DNA here is from genome assembly GCA_030592835.1 of Candidatus Cloacimonadota bacterium. GTDB lineage: Bacteria > Cloacimonadota > Cloacimonadia > Cloacimonadales > TCS61 > JAUVIJ01. The sequence continues at coordinate 4,446 of JAUVIJ010000059.1, forward strand.
ACTATCATTGGTGCTTCTTTCAGCAAATGGGTAGCTTCTTATAGAGATCTGCCTTTGTTGATCAATCAATGGGCAAACGTTGTACGCTGGGAATTGAGAACCAGGCTTTTTCTGAGAACCACGGAATTTCTCTGGCAGGAAGGTCATACAGTTCATGAGACCAGAGCAGAAGCAGAAGAAGAAACCTATCGGATGCTCGATGTTTATGCCGAATTTGCCGAAAAGTTCCTGGCTATGCCAGTGATCAAGGGTGAAAAAACTGAATCCGAAAGATTCCCCGGTGCCATTCAAACATTCAGTATCGAAGCTATGATGCAGGATAAGATAGCTTTGCAATCCGGGACATCTCATTTTCTAGGGCAGAATTTTTCAATTGCTTCCAAGATCAAATTTCAGAACCGTGAGGGAGTTGAAGAATTTGCCTGGACTACATCCTGGGGAGTATCGACACGTTTGATTGGTGCGGTTATTATGGCTCATGGTGATGATAACGGGATAGTATTGCCTCCGAGGATAACTCCTGCTCATTTGGTAATAATTCCAATTTACAGGAATGAGGAAGATCAGAAAAAAGTTCTGGAATATATAGATTTCCTCGTTTCCGAAATAAATCAGAAAAGGTACCATGAAGAACGTATCCGGCTAAAGGTTGATAAAAGAGATATCAGTGGTGGTGAGAAAATCTGGGAATGGATAAAAAAAGGTGCTCCTGTAAGATTAGAGATCGGTCCTAGAGATATTGAAAAAGATTCCGTATTCATGGGTAGACGTGATCTGGAACCTTCAGAAAAAACCAGCATTTCCAGGAAAGAATTCGTTGATAATCTCCCTGATATACTGGATGAGATCCAGAAAAATATTTACGATAAAGCTGCTGGATTTTTGAAGGCCAACACGATAAATATAGATGACAGGGAAGAATTCTATCAATTCTTTACCCCAAAAAATAAGGAAAATCCTGAAATTCATGGAGGATTCGCTCATTCACACTGGTGCGGGAACTCTGAGTGTGAAGAAATCATTAAAAATGATCTTAAAGTTACGATCCGCTGTATACCCAGCGAGGCTAAAGAAGAAGATGGCAAATGCATTTGCTGCGGTAAAACCAGCAGGAAAAGAGTAATTTTCGCCAAAAGTTATTAGCAAAATGAAGTTCAAGATACCAGATAACGACACCATTTTACTCAGTCAACTCCTGAAAGCATCAGGTTTACTGGACGATTATATCGAGATCAGACAGGCAATAAGGAACCTGCATGTTACTGTGAATGGTCAACGGGTCCACAATGTACGTTATGAATTGAAAGCAGGTGATGAGGTTGTATTCAGAAAAAACCATGTAAAAATCATCTCTAAATCCGATTTTTATAAAATGTCATCAGAACCGGAAGGACACGTTAGACACGGAATGTCTCAGAAATGGGTTGGAAAAACAACCGTCAAGAAGTACGACCTTAAGGAAAAGCTTAATAAAATAGCAGAAAGAGCTCATAAAATATTGATTGAGAATTCACTGACCCTGAGTTTAGCCGAATCCTGTACAGGAGGAATGGTACAGCAGATATTAACATCATTCCCGGGATCTTCTAAGTATTTTCTAGGCGGAGTCGTCAGTTATTCTGATCAGGCAAAGATGAATGTGCTCGGGGTTGAAGAAAAAAGCCTGCAGAATTACGGAGCTGTCAGTGAAGATGTGGCTAAGCAGATGGCGACTGGTGTTCAACAGGTTTTTAATAGTATTGTAAGTTGTGCTGTTACCGGGATTGCCGGACCCGATGGTGGGTCTCCCGAAAAACCGATTGGGACAGTTCATATTGCAGTTAAAGTCCAAAATAAGGAATATCATAAAAAGCTCTTGTTTAGAGGAAATCGCGAAGAAATTAGATTAAGATCTGCTATTGCTCTGTTGGAACTGATGCTCGATCACATAAAAATTAATTGACAGAATACCGAATAAAATTTGAGTAAATACCACTTTATTATTAATTTTTAATATTTACCAAGGAAATTCCAATTTATCGGAAACATAAAATCATTTTTTTGTTAGAGGGAGGGTATGATTAAGACTGTATTTGTCGCTTTGATCTTGCTTTCATTTATATCGATTCTGTACTGTGATATTTTTACAGTTCTGGACGAACAGGAAGATTATATCATTGTGAAATTCAATCTTCCTGATTATGATGTTGAGGAATTTGAAATTAATAATGAACTGTTTCATAAAATCCATGAACCGCAAGCAGCTTATTTAACACAAGAAGGATATCCTCAACTCCCTTTTTATTCCGGAATTGTCGGACTTCCTGTCGATGGATCAATACAGGTCTCGATTGTAAGCAGGCAACAGAAGATTTTAAAAAACTTCAGTATTTTTCCAGTCGAGAAAAGAATGCTCGGTTCCAATAATATTGATTATGTTTTCTTCAGAAATGAGCTGGCATATTCCCGAAACGAACTTTATCCACTTGAATTAACCAGACTCGGAGAACCGGCATATATTGGTGACAGATATTTTACCTCATTTTTAATACATCCCTTCCAGTTCAGAAGTGGCAGCAGTGAATTGACAATAACTACGGAGCTGACTCTCAGAATAGACATTTTTGGGGATAAAACAGATAATCGTACAGGTTCATCGAATAACTTCATCGATGATATCGGAGATGACTTTTTCCTTAATAACAGTTATTCCAGGAACTGGCGCAAAGAGAAAGAGATAGCCGACTATGAATATGACCGTCAAAGCGATCAGGTTCAGGTCATTCAACTGATTGTATCTGAAAGAGGTATTTACAAGATCACTTTGGAAGATTTGATCACAGGTCTTGAAGAATTCACCTTGTTGAATGAAATCGAATTTCAACTTGATTTTAATTGGGATGAAATAGATCCACGTTTTCTGCAATTAAATGATGAGTTTGGTCCTGTTCCCATTTATTTCCATGGAGAGACCGATGGGTCTTTTGATGAAGAAGATTATTTCGAATTTTACGGGGATATTCATTATGGAGACGAAGATTATTATGATGAATTCACCTCGGAGAACTATTATAGTCTTACCTTGAATGATAATTATGGCAGCAGGATGATAGTTGAGAATGGGGGTTTGGAACTGTCTGATCCCTATGTAGCGGAATCCTTTCAATATACAATGCATTTTGAAAAACAGAACATAATCGATCATCTTGGTGCTCAGTTCGTTTATAATTCCTTTGATTATTATAAAGAAGACATTTGGTTCTGGTCCAAAATAATGGCACCCGACCTGGCTATTTTTCCTTTCGATATCCAATATCCTCAGGAATCCAGTTTTCGCACCTTTACAGCCAAAGTTAGTTTGTTCGGTGTAACCTATAATCCTGATGATTATTATAATATCAATCACCATGCAATTGTAAGGATCAATTCCTCGATCATCAATAATCATCAATGGTACGGTCAGAATGAACAGATCTTCGAAAATCAACAGTCTCTTCCCAACAGTTATCTGCACCATGGTGAGAACAATCTTTATGTCAGTCTGCCCGGATTACCTGAAAACCTTTTAGAACAGGTTTTATTTGATTATTTTGATCTGACCTACTGGCGAGAATATAGGACGGATGATGATATTCTGGAATTTAGCAAACCTCAGAACCGTCCTCCGGGGATGTTTCAGTTCGAACTGAAAAATTTCCAGACTGATACCCTCAGTGTTTACAAAATTGGATCCAGTATTTTTGAAAATATTCAGATCGAAACTTTTATCGATGAAGAAGACGAAAGCGATTCCACAACGTTCAAAATAACCTTTCAGGATGAGGTTATTTCCGATGATGTTAAGTATATAGCGGTTTCAGATAATAAGAAACTTAAACCTCTAATGATCAGACCTGATCTGCCGTCCAGCTTGCGAGATCCCTCCAGACAAGCAGATTATATCATCATTACAGACGAAAATTTTGTTGGTCATGAAGGAACCCTTCAATACGAAATTACCTGGGAAAATCAGGGACACCTGGTTGAGATTGTTTCCGTTCAGGATATTTATGATGAGTTCAATTTTGGGATGGAATCGGTTGAATCCATTAATGAGTTTCTCGCCTATGCTTATAATAACTGGCAGGAACCTACTGTAAGTCATGTCATGTTGCTTGGTGACGGCATACTGGATGAGCGTGATAACAGTAGAGACCGCAGATACAATATTATCCCTTTCAGAAGAGTCTGGGCGGAAAAAAGAGGTGCGATCGCCAGTGATAACTGGATTGCCTGTATTGTCGGTGATGATCCTGTTCCTGATCTCAGCATTTCCCGGGTTAATGTCTGGAGCTCAGATCAAATATCGGAGGTAGCGGAAAAAACTGAGGAATACCTGGAATATCCCCGGTATGATGATCTCTGGCATGGAAGAATAGTTCTGGCTGCTGGAGGCAATCCCAGTGAGGGCACTTTTTTTGCCAAACAGTGTGAACGGATCCGTAAATATCACATTCCTCCGGATCATCATATAACCAGGGTTTATTGTAATGTTGACGATCTTCCTCAGAATTTTTATGGTAATACAACCTCGCTGCTCAATGCGATCAATGAAGGTACAACTATGGTTATTTTCGTTGGTCACGGCGGCGGTCATGTTTGGGCGGATTACAACCTTTTAAATAAAGCCGATATATCAACACTGAATAATGATAGTTATCCTTTTGTTGCCAGCATGTCCTGCTTTGGTTCAGCTTTTAATTATGCCCAGAGTTCCTGTATCGGCGAGGAACTGATCCTGGAGCCGGATAAAGGTGCTATCGCACATGTGGGATTCACCGGATACGGTTATGTCAACGGGGATGAGGTTTTTTCTAATCATATGACCGACGGGATCTATGAAAAACAGCTTGGTTCCATTGGAGACGTAATCCGTTACACTAAAGCCAAATTTTATTCTTCCTATTTAACTGGAATCGTTGGGATTGCTCTTACACATGGATGTGCTCTGCTGGGTGATCCTATGATCCCTATCATCCTTCCTCAACCTGATACTTATGTTCATCTTAACGAGTATAATTTGAGTGTTGGCGATACTCTCCAGATCCATGCAGAAGTTGGTCCGGATATTGAAAGAGGAAAATTCATAATATATGATGAAAATGATGTTCAACTACCTCTCGATGAATATTAT
>JAUVIJ010000094.1 GCA_030592835.1 Candidatus Cloacimonadota bacterium
AACTCTAACCGGAGGGAAGAATGAAAATGATTAAATTCTCCATTTTGTTTTCACTACTGCTGGTTTATTTTCTATATGGTGGGGAGGACTATGCTATATTTGATTCCAGGAACGGAGAGATCATTGACCTGAATGAACTTGCGGTGAGAGTTAGTGATTTCGATATCTGTTTCTTCGGTGAATTTCATGATGATTCTCTTCTTCACGAACTGGAGGCTGGATTTTTGCCGCTGCTTGACGACCAAACAGATGATCTGGCGATTTCGATGGAGATGTTCGAAAGGGATGTTCAATTCTTTGTAGACGCATATTTATCCGGTGAGATCGATGAAACAGAATTCCTGGGGAAATCACGTCCCTGGCCTAATTATGAAACCGGTTATAAAGCTTTAATCGAATATGCCAGGGAGAATAATAAACCGGTAATAGCTGCCAATATTCCCAGAAGATATGCTGCAATGCTGAGAAAACAGGGATGGGATGCTATCGAGAACCTTCCGGGCGATGAAAGATTGTTCATTGCAACCGAACTAATGGTTCTGGAAGATGAATATAAACAGAAATTCACTGCCACGATGATGGCGAATATGAGCTCCCGTGAGGGGATGCCGGGTAAGATGATGGATATTGATGGATTTTACAAGGCTCAATGTATAAAGGATGACACCATGGCGGAAAGTATTCTCACTTTCTACCGGAAACATCCCGAATATCATGTGATCCATTACAATGGTGATTTCCACAGTAATTCTCATCTCGGAACTGCTCAGAAACTCAGTCTATTGGCACCGGAACTGAAAATTGCAGTGATAACACCGGTAAGTATCCTCCCGGAAGAAGACATACAGTTTTCTGAAGATAGACGCAATGAAGGTGATTTTCTGATCGTTATCAAATGAGGTTATTATGATATTAAAAAAGTTTCTTAATGATCTAATACAAACGATGGATTCTCCATTAGCGATTAAGATTATCAGTACATTTTTTCCTCCTCTTTAATGTATAACAACAATTTTTTTCATTACTTGTTTACTACCGATTTGAATTTTCACAAAGTAAATTCCATTTGATAATTCTTCTTTACAAAAAAAAACTTCCTTCAAACCTTTTTCAATATTTCCTTCAAATATGGATCGAACAAACTGTCCTTTGATGTTATAAAGATTAATTATGGATAAGCTGGGAGTTAAAGTTAAAAAACTGATTTTACTTGATTCTGATACAGGATTTGGAGTTATGAATATTGAAAATCCAAGTTTCTGTAATAATTTATCCTCTACAGCTGAACCATCTGAGAAATAGAAATATAGCTTAGGCTGATAAATCTCAATATCACTCTCAAAAGTAGTAAAACTAACTTCATCTCTTAATGAATCACCATCAGTATTAATTTCAAAAGCTATACGGAATTGGGTTAATATTCGACCTAAATCATAATCGAGTAAAACATTATCAGTTATATTAAGATATCGATATCCATCAATACCGCTGTCTGTAACAGTCCCTATATTATGAGTAAAGGTAAAAGGATTCCCAACATCACCTTTTTCCCAATCTTCAAAATCAAGTTGAAAACCATAATCAATATGACTCATAATACATTTTATTGTATCTCCTCCGGCAACATTCCATTCAGGAAAAGCATTACCTCCTTGATCGGATCCATTACAAATGCTTTCAAACTGATATAAACGAACATTAACACTGTCTAAATAATAGTTCTCCAGGATTGGAGGTAATTCAAAGGAAATATATGATCTATTACAAGAATTTGGTGGTGGTCCGGGTGCCAGCGGTATGCCAATATCACCAGCATGCATACAATAAGTAAAATTGTTTAATAGTTCAGGTTCACCTTCAGGATTGTATAGGATTATCCCATCCAATTCAGGAACAGCATAAACGCTATCTATTATGGTATTTGCAAATAAAAAGGAAAAAGGATAAAGTAGAAAGGATAAAGTGAAAATGATAATGGTTTTGTGTATTTGGTATTTGGTTTTGGGTATTGGGTGCTGGGTGATTGGTTCATTTTTTCCACCTTGTCACAGCGCTGTAGGTGATGATGTGTATATAAAGCCGAACTATTTCAACAAAATGCATTTGCCTGTTGCTGTTTGGGTTCCGGTTTTTATCCTATAAAAATATATTCCGGAACTTTGGTTTGACGCATCCCATTCTACAGAATATATTCCTGTGTTTTGAAATTCATTTACCAGTATTTCGATTAGCTGTCCTTTGACATTATAAATCTCAATTGAGGAATTTTCAATATTAACTGGTAATTTATACTTGATAGTTGTTAACGGATTAAAAGGATTGGGGTAGTTTGATAGTGAAAAATCAACATCCTTAATGACTTCTACACTGATATTTACGTCATCTTTGAAATAAAAAAATAATTGCGGGTGATGTTCTATTACCCACGAATTTGCAGACTTGAAAGCCACATTATCATAAAGATCATCCCAATCTGTATCGATGCCATCGAAAGCTATTCTGTATTGGGTTTTGTTTCTGTTTAATTCATAATCCTGCAATACGCTGGAAGTTAGATCCAGATAGCGATAGCCATCTTCTCCACTTTCTGTCACTATTCCGACATTATGTTGATAAGTATAAGGATTGCCTGTATCTCCCTTTTCCCAGTCTCCTACATCTAATTCATTGCCGTAATCAATATGGCTGACAATACACCGGATTGTATCACCTCCGGGAACATCCCAAACCGGGAAATCCTGGGGATCGGTCTGAAACCAACCGGTATTTCCCTGGCTGTTATATTGATAAAGACGGATATAAACACTGTCTACATGATAACCTTCCGGTATTTCAGGTAATTCAAATGAAATATAAGAACGGATATAGGAATTATTGTCAGATGGTGGTTCTAATCCGCTATCCCCAATATCACCAGCATAGAGATTATACATCCAATTATTCACAACGAAACATTGATTCTGTTGACTGAATGTAATCTTCCCATCCAATACAGGTGTTGCGTAAACCGAATCGATGATGGTGTCTGAAAATAAAAAGGACCCCGGTATGCACCAGGGCAGAAAAGATAAAGTGAAAATGATAATAGTTTTGAATATTGTGTGTTGGGTATTTGGTGTTAGGTATTTGGTGTTGGGTGATTTGTTCATGCTTTCCTCCAGTTAAAGAAAATTGTATTCCTTTTGAAAGATGAATCACATATTGAAATCATTTTGTAGCTGATATTATTTAACCCAGATAATGCAGTAGATATTTTTAAATAGCAGCATTCTTTTATGTGTGAATGAATTACAAAATTGTTTCTGAATATCTTTATGATATGCAGGAAAATTTTATAACCCATCACCCTATAAAACATTACCACTCTTTATTAAACCTCTACTGCATTATCTGGGTTTAAATGGAACATATCTATTTATACATCAATTTTCAAATTCTGACGGTAATATTCTCAAATGAATTAACTAATTCAAAATCGAGGAATTGTTTACATTGAGTCAACCTTTTTTTTATTTTCGATAATCAGGATATAATTTGTTAGTATAAAAACAGGATAGCATGTCTATATATTTATTATTTCTCAGCCTGCATCTTTTTCATTACCGGGAGATCAGGATTTTCTCAATTCAGCAGAAATCCGAACGAACTCCTTGAATATTGGTTGGGGAAGATCGGGTCTGGATTTGAATTCCGGATGAAATTGAACTCCTATGTAGAAAGGATGGGAAGGTATTTCAACGATCTCCACCAGGAAGTCATCGGGTGAAATTCCACTGATCAGCATTCCTTTCTTTTCTATCAGGTCTCTATAAATATTATTGAATTCATAGCGATGCCGATGTCGTTCAGAGATCTCATTCTTTCCATAGATCTTTTTTGCCAGGGAGTTTGGTTTTAAGTTGCATGGATAAGCTCCCAGACGCATCGTTCCACCCATTTTCTCAATATATTTCTGATCCTCCATCAAATGGATAACCGGATCTTCGGTATTTTTATTGAACTCACTGCTGTGAGCATCGCTAAGATCGCAAACATTCCTAGCAAATTCAATTGCGGCTATCTGCATTCCCAGGCAGATACCGAAAAAGGGTATCCTGTTTTCCCTGGCATATCTTGCTATTGCGATCTTACCCTCGATCCCTCTTACTCCAAATCCTCCCGGGACCAGGATACCATCAACATCTTTTAATTGATCCACAATATTCTTTTCTGACGATATTCTTTCCGAATCTACCCATTTGATCTTCAATTTGTATCTTCCGGCAGCAGCAGCATGGATCAAAGCTGCCCCCACACTTTTATAAGCATCCTGATGTTCGACATATTTGCCGCAAACAGCTATCGTAACTTCCTGGTCGGGATTCTTGATATTATCTATGATCTGCTCCCAGTCCGAAAAATCGATACTATTCTGTCTTAACCTGAAATGTTCACAGATTTTCTCATGCAGATTGGCTTCGATATATACTTTGGGAACTTCGTAAATAGTAACAACGTCGATTGCATTGATAACTTTACTTTTCTGCACATTAGTGAAAAGAGCTATTTTACTTCTGATCTCATCATTGAAAGGTTTTTCTGAACGGCAGAGCAGTATATCAGGCTGAATACCAATTTCTCTTAACTTGGTGGTCGCATGCTGGGTCGGCTTGGTCTTCAATTCACCGGCAGCCTTGATAAAGGGAACATAGGTGAGAAAAACAAACAGGGAATTTTCCATGCCTACTTCCAATCGGAATTGTCGAACAGCTTCCAGGAAAGGCAGGCTTTCTATATCTCCTACTGTGCCGCCGATCTCTGTTATAACAATATCATTTCCGACAGCTATATCGTAGATCAGGCTTTTGATCTCATCGGTTACATGCGGTATAACCTGGACAGTTTTTCCCAGATAATCCCCTCTTCGTTCCTTCTTCAAAACAGATTCGTAGATCTGACCGGATGTAGAATTGGAATTTTTAGTGAGTGGAATACCAATAAATCTCTCGTAATGTCCGAGATCCAGGTCTGTTTCCGCTCCATCATCGGTAACGAATACTTCACCGTGCTGATAGGGGCTCATAGTACCCGGATCTACATTAAGATAAGGATCGAACTTCTGCATTACAACTTTATATCCCATCTTTTTCAGAAGTAACCCGATGGAAGATGAAGCAATACCTTTACCGAGAGACGAAAGGACACCACCTATTACAAAAATATGCTTAGCCATTTTTTATCCTGTTTTTTTTTATTTATGAAATTTTTGTTTTGGATCCGGAGAACATGATCGGTTTCTGTTCCTGATCATATAACAGGATACCAACACTGTTCTTCAAGTTGCGATCATAATAATAATAATTTGTATATTGCTTTAAACTGTTATTGAAACCAATAATCAGATTTACATCCGGACCACTATTCATAATACAGTTCTGCAATCTGTAATTACCTTTTACATCATTTTTGAAATTAATATAACGAACCGCTCCATTCTCAAAAGCGATCCTGACATTTTTATAGACCAGACCACAATGATATACTTTATCCGCCTGGAATATTCCTTCCATTGTGTGTCGATCGATGGGAAATTCCAGATGCCCTGAAGGTAGAATGATGATCTGCTCTCTAATAACAGGAAATTTTTCGCTTTTCCCTAACTTGAAAACAAGTATACACTCATCCTGCTGGATAATGTGTTTGGATAAAGGTAAATATGTTTCCCGATATTCCTCTACCTTGTTGTTAATTAAAGAGTAGTTACAATTGAGTGCATTAAGATAACTATCCCTGAGATTTTCATATCCTGTATTCACACATTTTGCCAGCTCATAAGTAGGGAAATTGAGGAAGAGCATTTTCTTATTCTGCTGAAAGATCTTTTCCCAAATCTTCTGAGTATGTTCTTTCAGAGCGGCATATTTTTCCTTGAACTTATGATCATAATCATCTGTCAGACTTTTCCAGCTAACCTCTATGAATATATCGATGGTATCCATCCAGGAATTATAATAATATGGAGGGACACGCAACAGATCTTCGGGGATCTCTTCAAAAAACCTCTCCTTTAATTTCTGGGTTGATAACTCCAGTACGGGAAAGGCATGACGTTTTCTGATCGCCAGAGCAAGCTCCTCAATGATCGGCAGTTCGATCAGGGGATGTAAAGCATTGTCTTCATTATGGATCTCACCGGAAATCGAAATTACGTTATCTTTACGGATGTGGAGGAAATTATTGATTATGTTAAAAGCGATCTCAGGATAATTAGCCATCAATCGATGTACCAGCTTTCGCCAAGTTTGATTCTCTGCAGTTCGATAATTTCTTTCTCTAAAATACGTGAGGCAATTAAACGGAATTTTTCTTCGTTATCGCTGACATAAAAAAAATCTTTTCCGGGAGATTTCTCGGTCTTTAAAATTCCTTCAAGATCCGTAATTACCGCTTCTGCACTATCTATAAGTTCGATGCTGTTGCCGGTTATTCTGGAGATTGCATCTTTTAAGATAGGATAATGCGTGCAACCGAGAACGAGAACATCGATCTGTTTTTCAAGCAGTGGACTTAAATATTCTTCGATGATCATACCTGCAACCGAATGATCTTCCCAACCTTCTTCTACCAATGGAACAAATAAAGGACAGGATTTTCCATAAACAACAATATCGGGATTCAACTCTGTGATTGCCCGGGTATAGGCTTCGCTTTTTATGGTTCCCTGAGTTCCGATTATTCCAATTTTCCCTGATTTGGTTCTCGATACTGCAGCTCTGGCTCCCGGTTTTATCACTCCGATCACCGGTACTTTTAAAATGGATTCGAGATGTTCCAGGGCAACTGCAGAAGAAGTATTACAGGCTACAATAATGATTTTGGCACCGGACTGGATCAGAAAACGTGCATTTTGAATGGAAAAATCTACAACTGTACGTGGGGATTTCGGACCATAAGGTACTCTGGCAGTATCACCAAAATAGACAATATCCTCATTAGGAAATCTCTTCCTGATCTCCTTGAAAACAGTTAATCCGCCTACTCCCGAATCAAATATACCAATTGGCTGTTTGTTCATTTAATACCTTAGAAACCTAAATAGAACTAACTGGAAAAAATAAAAATAATTCTTCAATAATCTATATATAATGTGAAGAACAAAATTATATCAGGGAAAAATAGTCAAATATTTATTGAAAAAAAATCTATGTTTTTAAAACTATGTTGAAAATCGAAAATATTATTGCCGATATCCGAAAATTATGACCGGATATTATTGTAAAGAGCATAAGAGTTATTAACTCATCTCTTGAAAATAATCAAATTACATGATGGCACATCTTTAAGAAAAAAGTT
>JAUVIJ010000219.1 GCA_030592835.1 Candidatus Cloacimonadota bacterium
ATATGCATATGCCTAACATGGATGGGGCTCAACTGGGAATTGAAATCAGAAAAGAATTCGACCAGAAAAATCTTCCTTTGATAATGTTAACTTCAATGGGGAAACCAACAGATGAAAACATCCCGAAAGACACTTTCAATATGTTCCTGTCCAAGCCAATAAAACAGTCACATCTATTAGATACAATCGTAACAACACTCGGCAAAAAGCTTCAGAAACAAAAAGAAATTACCAAGTATACTACCGATATTGGAAAAGAACTGCCCATGAAAATATTGCTTGTTGAAGATAATGCGATCAATCAAAAAATTGCTTTGAGAATTCTGGAAAAATTTGGTTATGCTGCTGATATGGCAGCTAATGGGTTAGAAGCTTTGGAAGCCGTTGAAAGACAACCTTACGATCTTGTATACATGGACGTTCAGATGCCTGAAATGGATGGATTGGAAGCAACTGAAGAGATAATCCGTAGATATCCACCCGATAAGAGACCAAAAATAATTGCGATGACAGCAAATGCCATGGACGGAGACAGGGAGAGATGCCTTGAAGCTGGAATGGATGATTATATCCCAAAACCGGTGACCATCGAAGAAATCAAGAAAAGTCTCTCAAAATGGGGGACTGAGATTCAGATTTATAAACGAAAAAAAACAAATTCCGATGATATAATGGACTGGAAAATGATTGATTCTATTAGAAGTCTCGATATTGGCGATGAAGAAGGCAATCTCCTGCTGGAATTAATTAGTACTTTCCAGGAAGAGTTTCCGGTAAATATTAAGAAATTACAGCATTCTCTGGAAGAAAAGGATGCTGATCGTGTCAGGACAACTGCCCATAAAATGAAAGGCTCGGGAGCAAATCTGGGAGCTAAGGGATTTGCTAAAATCTGTTATAAATTAGAGGTTAAAGGCAAAGAAAAGGATCTTAATGGATCGGAGAAATTAGTAGAAAAACTTACTGTCATGTACAAAAAAACATTAAAGGAATATCAAAAATATCTGCATGAATTCGATAAAAATTTAAAAATATAATTAGGTTTTAGAGGTTTTCCTGAACAAGATAATCAATATCCTTTTCTACTTCTTTATATGTATTCTGTAATATTTTTTCCAGGGCTTTTTTCTGAATCTGACGGACTCTTTCCCGGGAAAGACCTAATTCTTCACCTATCTGAGCAAAATTCTTACTTTTTTCACCCTCAAGTCCAAAATATTCCTTCACAATCAAAGCTTCTCTCGAGGGCAGATTATCGATAGATCTCTCGATACTGTTTTTGACTTTTTCCCTGTAATATAGAGTCTTTGGATCTATTAAATCTTTATCCACCAAAAAATCTGTGATTGTTACTTTTCCCTGTTTTTTTGTATAACTCGTATCACTGATAGATACGGTGCTTACCATTTGAGAATTGAGTTTCTTGATGGCTTTGGGATCCAGCTCTGTTAGTTCGGAAATCTTTTCAGCCGTAGCTTCTTCACCTGTTTCACTGAAAACTTTTTCTTTTGCTATCTTTACTTTACTGGCGATATTGGTTTTACCTAGAGGTACTCTTATGACTTTAGTTTTTTCGGCTAAAGCAAACAGTATTCTTTGTTTGATCCACCAGACAGCATAAGAAATCAGTTTATTGTGTTTTTCGGGATCAAACTTCTCTATTGCCTTGATCAAGCCCATATTACCTTCACTGATCAATTCTGACAGGGTTAATCCCCTGTTCTGATATTTTGACGCCACTTTGACTACGAATTTCAGATTTGATCGAACCAGGATATTGACCGCTTCCTGATCTCCGTTTTTTGCCCTCTTTGCAAATTCCTGTTCCACCTCCCGGGTAAGAGGTTTTATCTTAGCTATCTGGTTCAGATAGTTTTGCAGGGCTCTATCTTCAAATACATTCTCTGCCATAATTTCTAATTAAACCTGAAATTCATTTTTATGATCGTATATAAAATCAAGAAGTTCATCGGCTGACATCTTTAATTTTTTTGCAAGAGAAAAAACGATTTTAACTCCGGATAAGTTTAAACCAATCTCCTGGGTCAGTGTTATTATCAAAGTTATCCTGGTTATATCTTTTTTATAGAAAATCCGAGTGTTATTTTTCGTCCTTTTGGGTTTTATCAGCATTTTTCTTTCGTACATCCTGATCGTTTGATCATGGATACCAAGTATTTTTGCTACTTCACCAATTAGAAACTTTTCCTTAACTGCCATTATAACCTCATTCAAAATTCAGGAAGTATTTGTCTGGGATTTATTGCCTTTCCCCGAATTCTGTATTCGAAATGCAAATGCGGACCAGTGGTTGCCCCTGTATCCCCCAGTGTCGCTATCGGCTGCCCTTTTTTCACCTTTTCACCCATCCGCACCAGGTTGGCTTCATTATGTGCATATACCGTCATTACATCATCTATATGTTCCAGAATTATAACATTTCCGTAACCTCTCTGGGAACCAACATAAACAACTTTGCCATCCAGAACAGCAAATATGGGGCTGCCTAAAGCAGCGGCAATATCTATTCCTTTATGAGGTTTTCCATCCCTCAATCCAAATTCAGATGTAACCTTACCTTTTATCGGCAGGATCATATCATCTCTATTCCGTAATTCTTTCTCTTTAAACTGTGCTTTCTCTTTTTCTATTTTTTTATTAACGGTTTTTGAGGTAGTCGTTACATCCGGTTTTTCAGTTTTCTTTATCATTCTTAAATAAATTTTCGTCCCTAGATCTAATTTCAGAGAGGTTAAATTGTTGATTTCTACCAGATCGATTATGTTGAGATCATACATTTTAGCAAGTCGATGTATCGTTTCTCCTTTCCGAGTAATATGGTAACCTTTTTCCGGTATTTCTCTGACAGTAATAAATTCAGTTTTGCGTATTGGTCTAGGCATTAGATACAATTTCTGTCCAGGGAAAATCACATCCGAAACCATATTGTTATATAATCTCAGCTCATCTAATGATATATTGCATTGTTTGCTGATCCCGGTCAAGGTCTCTCCTGCCCTGACAATATGAAACGATCTACTGGGTGTGTAATAAACAGGGTAACTGGTGATTATACAAGCTGGC
>JAUVIJ010000188.1 GCA_030592835.1 Candidatus Cloacimonadota bacterium
TAACCATAATGATATGGAAAGCCTGGAAAAAGTATTGCAGAGGATTAAAGGGAAAAACGCTCTTATTGTTGTTGACGGTATCTTCAGCATGGAAGGAGATATTGCTGATATAGCTCATATCTGTGATCTGGCAAAAAAATATGGTGTCAATGTCATGGTGGATGAAGCTCATTCACTCGGTGTTTTGCATAAAACAGGGGCTGGAGCCGCTATGCATTTTGGCAGGACAGATGATGTGGATATTATCATGGGAACCTTTAGTAAATCCCTGGCTTCGGTAGGTGGTTTTATTGCTGGAAGTAAAGATATCATACATTTTCTCAAACACCGATCCCGTCACCTGATCTTCAGTGCTTCCCTTCCACCTGCATCTGCAGCTACGGTTATAGAAGCTTTAAAGATAATCAAAGAGGAACCGGAAAGAATTGAACGTCTCTGGGAAAATACTAATTTCATGGCAGAGAGCTTTAAATCGATGGGTTACAACACCGGAACTTCTTGTACACCCGTAATTCCCCTTCATGTCGGAAGTGTTGAAAATGCTTTCGGTATGTGGCAGAATCTGCATAAGGAAGGTGTGTTCATTAATCCTGTAGTCCCACCTGCCGTACCACCCAATGATACTCTTATCCGCTGCAGCTTCATGTCAACTCATACCCGGAAACAATTGGAAGAAGCTCTCGAAAAATTTGAGAAGATTGGTAAACAATTAAATATTATCTAAATAGAAAAAATAATAGAAAAGCGGTCTTTATGACCGCTTTTTTTGTTTTGGGAATACTTTTTGCATCATAATTAAAGAAAAATCAGAAAGGAATAAAATAATGAAGAAAATTCTTATCATCATATCAATAATAACGCTGTCTTTTCATATAATAATTGCAACACCGATAGATCTTGAAACCTCAAGAAACGTGACAGAAAATTTCTTAAATGAAAAAGAGATAGAGTATCAGATCATCGATCAATATACATTATCTAACGAAAGCGAAGAACTAGTCCATGTTTTCAACACAGAACCATCCGGATTCGTTGCGATTGCGGCTGATACGGATGTCTATCCGATCATAGCCTACTCTTTTCATAATCAAATGCAGGCAGTGGATCAGACAGAGAATGTATTATTTGATATGCTGAAGGATGATGTAGAACAAAGATTGGAATATTATCATGCGAATTCGATAGCTGCTCGCGAAAATCATGCAGTCTGGAACGAATATCTCAGTGGTGATATCTTCCAGAGAAATTTTCAGCAATGGCCGGTTCCGGGTTCTACACTCACCGATGGCTGGATAGAAACCCGCTGGAATCAATCCGGTATCTTCTACCAGCTCTGCCCCCTGGACAGTAATGGTGAACGATGTGTCGTAGGCTGTGTTGCGACAGCCATGGCCATGATCATTGATTTTCATGAAGAAGTAGGTGATGTGTACTTTAACAATAGTGATGATTACTATTCAGGTTGGTGGAATCAGATCCATATCGATAATGATCACGACGAAAGGGATTTTCCATCATTTCCTGAATTTAATGTTTACCTGGATGATCTCGAATATCATTACGAAAATGAAATGGAACTCACAGATATTGATAAAGCCGCACTATCATTTGCCTGTGGGGTTTCGGTCGAAATGAACTACGGTTCGGATGGCTCCGGAGCCTGGACAAGCAGTGTCGCCGGTGCTTTGCTGAGTAAATTCGATTATGACACTTCTATCTGGATAGATAATACGGGTGGTTATTTCTATGAACAACTGAGAACAAATATGATAGAAATGCGTCCTGTCGAAATCTCGATCTATCAGTCTAATGGATCCGGTGGTCACGCTATAATCGTAGATGGCTATAATACTAACGATTACTATCATCTCAACTATGGCTGGGGTACATCGAACAGCACCTGCTGGTATCTTTTACCGGAAGGTATGCCTAGTGGATACCAGAACGGAATTATCGGCGGGGGTGTTATGGAGATCGAAGCAGGAGATATACCGGTCGAATTATCGGGTCAGCTCGATGTTGCGGCTGTTTCTGCACAAGGGGCTTTTATTACCCTGACAGGTAACCGGTTATATGAATGCTGGGTTACAGATCCCGATGGAAGTTTTGAATTTCCGGCTGTGGAAGAAGGATATTATGATGTTACAGCAGTCCTGGAAAACAGAATCTATTATGCCTTTATAGAAGACGTATATATAAATGCAGATAACAATTTTCTCCAGATCACAATGGGAAATTACGAGGCAGTTACTGGTAGTGTCAACGCTTCCGTAAACGCCGAAGGCTGCCAGATCGATTTCTATCAGGATGGCATACGCTACTACTCAGGTAATGCGGATTATGATGGAAACTATTCCGTCCCTGATGTTTTGCCGGGTATATATCAGGCAACAGCCAGCCTTAATGGAGACTATTTTCAATCCCGGGAGGTCGAGATAAGTCTCGATAATCTTACCATCGATTTCGAGCTGGAAGAATATCCCGGTGATCTTCATCTCAGTTATGCCGGATTTATAGACGGGATCTGGACTCTGGGTCCGGATTTAACTATCACCTGTGCTCTGAAATTAACGCCGGAAGAATTGAACCACGTTGTCGATGATCTATTGGCAGGGATTCGTTTTAAAGCTCCAGTATCGATGTCCGATGGTGAAATATGGGTTCAGGTATGGCAGGATGATATTTTACTGTTGGATCAGAATGTTGTTTATTTTGAAGCGGGGGAATGGGTGGATGTTACTCTTAATTCAATCCTGAAACTAGATCCGGAACTGGATTATTATATTGGTTATAAAATCTATTCTCTCACTGGTGATCTTGCATATCATGATCAGGGACCGCAACAATCAGGGAAAGGTGCTTATTTCAGAATAAATGGCTGGAATCCCCTTCCGGCAGTTGTCAATGATTTCAATTTCTGTATCGATGCTGTTTTTGCTTCAGACAACTTTGGTACAATAAGCGGTAATGTTCTACTGGAAAATGGCAGTGGGAATGTTGAAAATGTGTCAATTCAAGCGGACCTGTTTGTAACCAATCCCGATGTGGAAGGTGATTATAGCATTCAGGTAAAACCTTCCTTTTATGACCTGTTGGCATCTTTATCAGAATATTCGATGGAGACAATTTATGGAATTGACATTGAATCCGATGATAATCTTTTCGATCAGGATTTTCTTCTTACTTCGTTGACGGGTGCAAATGAAGATGATGTTACTCAGGCATTTTGGCTGGGAAATAATTACCCCAATCCTTTCAACCCTGTTACAACAATCGACTACAGTGTGGCTGAAAATAATACACGAGTAAAAATTTCAGTTTACAATCTAAAAGGTCAAAAGGTGAAGACTCTGGTCGATTCCTATCTGAATAAAGGGATCCACAGTGTTACCTGGAATGGTGAAGACGATAAAGGAAGATCAATGCCCTCTGGTGTTTATCTCTACAAGATTGACGCCAGGGATTATCAATCCGCAAGGAAAATGATCCTCCTAAAATAATGGCGGACAAGTTCTGATGAAATAATAATTCGTGATTCGTGAATATCAAAAACCTTCCGATTTTTATCTTACAGAAAAAATCACCATAAGAAAAATCGGCAGGTTTTTCAATCTTGGTTCTATTCACTCCGCTGAATAGGAAGAGACAAACATTAGGAGCTGGACCGGCTTTTGTCTTCTGGCTTCTGACTTCTTTTTGAACTTTCCAACTTTGAACTTCTAAACTTCTGTCTTCGTTAGTCTTTCATAAGTTTTGGTTAAGAAATAGTAATTTATTAGAAGTGAAAGTGCAAGAGAAGATTTCCATCTTTCTAACTTTCAACTTTTGAACTTTTAACTTCTAAATTTTATTCTTTCTACTTTATCCCTAATCCCCAATCCCTAAACCCTAGATCCTAAATCCTAAATCCTAAATCCTAAATCCTAGTTCCTTTAAAGCAGGAACAAAAATATTGACAGTATTA
>JAUVIJ010000192.1 GCA_030592835.1 Candidatus Cloacimonadota bacterium
AAATTCCTATCTATATCAAATCGGGAGCAATTATTCCCATGCAACAGCAAATGAAGAGTGGAGAAAAAAATTCGGTCAATCCATTGATCTTTACAATTTTCCCGGGAGATTCCGGTGCTGGCAGAGTGTATGACGACGAGGGAAATACCAATAACTATAAAACAGGAGCTTATACTTTTACAGAGATCCATTTCGAGAAAAAAAGTAAAATGAAAATTGTGGTCGAACCTGTGCAGGGAAGCTATCCGGGAATGCTGGAATCGAGAGCTTACGAACTGAGATTGCCTTTTTCTTTTCCACCGGAAAAAATTAATGTAAATGGTAAAGCTATCAATTATGATAAAGATTTAAAACCCGGTTCATGGACTTATAACGGCGATGAATTTGTTACCTGTATTTCCACACCAGAGTTCAGTATCCACCAAAAAGTGGAAGTTGAAATCAGATTTCCTGAATACGATATTGAATTACTTTCAGGGAAAAAGGGAATGATCAGCAAACTTTTGAAATTTATGAAATTCCTGGCAAAGAATAACTGGGATAAATCAATATATTCGAATGATGCGGTAGTTAATACAGCTCAGACGGGACATAGAATTACTCTTGATCCCCAAAATGTTTTTATAGAAATACATGAATTCGATGCAAAATGGCTTCAAGTATTAGAAATGATCGAAGCATGTTCTCTGGAAAAGCCAAACTACCTTCCCTATCTTGAATTAATGAAGACTGTTGATATGAAGTAATGATCTTTATCATTTTACTCTTTGTCTTGAGCAGTTAGTGATTGTGAAAGTATCTGAATGTTTGTAAAGTCATGCATTCCTCCACACAATTTATACTTGACATTATACACACTTTATTGAGGATTAACCCGTGTTTATGTGGAGGTGAGAAATGATAGAAAAACATGTCAGGATTAATGTAACTTTACCTGAATCGATTGCCCGGGAATTAACCCTTATTGCAGATGAACTTAACGATAAAAAGAGCGGGATAGTAGCAAAAGCATTGGATTTGTATTTTGATGAGATTGACGGACAAATCGCTGAAAAAAGATTAAGTGCATTGAAGCAAGGTGATGCCGAACTTATAGATGCAGAAAAAGTCTGGAAAGAACTTGGTCTGTAATTATGTATCAAGTTAAGTTCCTGAAAAAAGCGGTAAGCGAACTAAAAGCAATCGATCCAATCTGGCAGAACAGGATCAAAGAAAAGATTACTCAATTAGCAGAAGATCCAGCTCAAATAAAGAACAGGATTAAATCTCTCAAAGGAAAGTACCGTAAATTTTTTAGATTAAGAGTTGGAAGTTATCGAATTATTTTTCAGAGAAAAGATAAAGAGCTTATTATTGTGATCATCCGGATGGCACACAGAAGTGAAAACTATTAATTTTTATCTGGGTTTAAGAATTTTACACGATTATAGTTTGTTTGATTTAGCGATAAAAAAAAGCCCCTCAAATTGTAGAGGGGCTTCAAAGGGTTAAAACTAATCCGGTTAAAGTAATGGCTCTAACTTACCGACTATTTTATCCTTGGATACTAATCCGATGATCTGATGCTCAATCTTACCGCCACTGAAAATCAGAAGGGTCGGTATCGACATTACATGGTATTGAGAAGCTATCCCGGGACTATCGTCAATATTGACTTTCACAACCTTGATTTTACCTTCGTATTCGCTGGAAATCTCACCCACAGCAGGTTCCAGAGCCTTACAAGGCCCACACCACGGTGCCCAGAGATCTACTAATACAGGTATATCTGACTCTAAAACCTGGGTTTCAAAATCTTTCTGAGTTGCTTTGATAATTGCCATAATAATCTACTTTACAATTGCTAAAATATCAGAGCGGGAAACAATTAACAATTTCTTATCTCCTATTTCCACTTCAGTTCCACCATACTTGCTATAAAGGATCTTGTCCCCTTTTTTAACAATCTCTTTCAGTTCTTCATCGGTTCCAACAGCAATAACCTTCCCGATCTGGGGTTTTTCCTTGGCAGTGTCAGGAATAATGATACCACCGACATTTTTTTCTTCAATCTCTGTAGGTTCGATTACAACACGATCATCAATTGGTTTCAATTTCATAATATCCTCCGCAATTTTTTTATAAAAAAACTAATTATTTTTTGTTTTTTAGCAAACGCTTTTTTAGAGTGCTATGTTTTTGCGTCAAGCAAATTCTTTGGTGTGGAATTTAATGAGTTGATTTTCACACAGGCTGTTTTCTTGGGAACCAGATTGTAAGATTTTTTTTAACGTAATTTTTCCAATGCTGGTTTTTAAGAAAAAGAAAGCACTTTAAGTTATAATGTTTATTTTCTTGAGGGATGAGCAAATCCTATGGCTAAGAATTCATCAAGACAATTTCTCTTTTATTACTGAGATAAGATCATTCAGAGAAATCGATTCCTGAGTTCCAGTATTCATGTTTTTGAGGGTGATGATTCCCTGATCAAGTTCGTTATCACCCAGAATAAGGGTTAATGGAGATCTACTCCTGTCTGCCTGTTTCATCTGAGATTTTATCGAAGCCGGTTTCATAAGAAAATCTGCAGAAATGCCTGCTTTCCTCAGGTCATGAAGGATCTTGATTCCGGAATCTCGGGCAGTTTCTCCCAGCAAGATCAGAAAAATTTGTGGGATTGGTTGTTTTCCAAAGCTGAGTTTCTCATTCTCCATGGAAATTATCAATCTCTCGAATCCACCTGCAAAACCTATCCCGGGTACATCTTTTCCACCCAGTTGGGCAACCAGTCCATCATATCTACCACCACCGAGGAGAGCATTTTGAGCACCGAGATTATTATTAATGAATTCAAAAGCCGTTTTCTGATAATAATCCAGACCTCTGACTATTCGAGAATTAACTTTAAAAGGTATACTTAGTGCGGTCAGATATTCCTGGATTTTATCAAAATCCAGACGGCATTCTTCATCAAGATTATCCAGTATTGAGGGTGCTTCTTGCGAAATATCTATGCAACTCGGTATTTTACAATCAAGTATCCTTTTGGGATTTTTTTCCAAACGAGCCAGACAATCATTACAAAGACTATCCTTAAAACGATTAAAATATTTTACCAGGGCTTTATCGTATTCGGGACTGCATTCAGAACACCCAATGCTGTTGATTTCCAGGGTGAAACTGCTGAGTCCGAGATCTTTAAGAAACAGATAGCCTAAAGCAATTACTTCAACATCAGCCAGCGGATCTTTCACACCCAGGATTTCGACTCCATACTGGTAAAACTGACGGTAACGCCCTTTTTGAGGACGATCATAACGGAACATTGGACCCAGATAGAATAATTTCGTCCCGCTTTCCTGTTGCAGAGAACTGTTCTCGACATAAGATCGAACTACAGAAGCTGTTCCTTCCGGTCTTAAAGCGAGTGATCTACCCTTCTTGTCACAAAATTTATACATCTCTTTTTGAACAATATCGGTACTGTTACCTACACTTCTTTCAAAAAGATCTGCCTGTTCAAATATAGGCGTAACGATTTCCCGATAATTAAACAGTTCAGCAATATCCCGAAATTTTTTTCTAATATATTCCCATTTATAACTGTCCTGGGGAAGAATATCAAAGGTTCCACGGGGTATTTTGTACTTTTCAGCCACCCTTACTCCTCAGTAATAATTAACATTAATAATGTGTGCACCTGCAATCGATACCTATCCCAGGCAACAATAAACAGCCAGCTCAAATCAAGTAGACCGACGGCACATTACAGGTTCTGCTTATTGCTGCTTCCTTCCGGATCTGACAAGGTTCACAGAATGTAATTGCGTTGGGCTTGACTCTCAACACCACTTATTTAT
>JAUVIJ010000091.1 GCA_030592835.1 Candidatus Cloacimonadota bacterium
AGGTAAAATATATTTCAAAGTATCAACAATTTCAGGTGTCAAATTCAGTATTTATCCATTAACAGCACCTGTATAAATCCAAAGGAGGAAACCATGCAGAACCAAGTAGAAGTATTCAACCCTATCATGCCTGACACACTGCAGGCAAAACTGGAAATGGCCAGGGTCTTTGTAAAATCAAATTTCATGCTCAGAGAACTGGAAACTTTATTTTTTCTCACCCACCCCAAATTTCAGTTACAAACTCCGGATGATCTATAAATGGGTTCCTGTTATGTTGATATTTTTTGAAAATAATATGATTTCTGTATTTTTCAGAATCATCAACAGGATCTTCCGTATGCCAATCTAATAGCTCCGATAATTTGCCATGCTGAGGAAGTTTGCTGCTTTTATCGTTAATTGTATCGGTTAATTCCAGATCGGGTTCGTAGTTGTCACCTTCGTATCTAACGACCATATAGAATAACATCCGGGCTACATCACCTTTCACTTCATCCCTTGGTTCCCATGTCCAGTTTTCATCATTTGTACAGGAAGGAGTTAATCCGCTGTAAGTACCTGATTTATCGATGTATGGTTTTTCACTTTCAGCGAAAGTCCTGTTGTTTCTCGCAGAGTTTGTGGAAACATCTTCTGCTCTAAGATGATGAAGATCGGTTCCTGCTCCCATTTTCGTACCGAAGTCACCATAAGACTTTGCCCAGACATGTTCACGATTCCAACCCTTACCATTATCATACTCATCATTGGATTTCATTGAAAATCCCGAATAAAGTCCGATCACATTTGAGGGATTATCGGGATCTAAGTCCGTTTCCTTAAGAATATCCCACAATTTATCATAAGAATATTCCTTATGATCTTTGATGATCTCATTCAGTAAATTCTTGAGATCTTCTCCTTTCAATTTTTCTGTTCCCGTATAATATCCTGTTGGTATTGGATCGAAATGATAAGAAAAACCGATTTTCCCTGCTAAACCGGGGATGTCACCTATATATCTTCTTACAAGGGTACGGTATATCCATCCTGTGCTGTCAAAAGATAATGCTTTTACTTTGTAATATCCATTTTGCCTGGTTCCATTATCAAGAAGAACAAGATAATCACCCTTTTGTGCTTTCTCTATCTGAGCGGAATCTCTAAAGGGCTCTTCTTTTATGATTGCAGATCTGCTGACCTGTAAATACTGTGCATAAAGAAAAGAGCATGAAATCAGGACAAATACTAATATTATCCGTTTCATAACATCTACCTGCCTGCTTTTTTCTCTTTCGCCTTCAATCTGTCACTTTCTGCGCTGCTTTTAAATCCCATTAAATCCTTAAATAATTTCATTGAACCCTTGGCTCCGCCGGCAATGATAGCTCCTGTTATAATATAGCCGGGTATCTGCATTGCGTCATGTGATACAACAATAATAGACAAAGCATCTATTTTCCAGTAAACACAGACAAATACGGAAACGATAAACGCTATCAGTTCCTTTAATCCTTTCCGTTTTGGATTAGCTTCATAAATTTTAATAAATGCCTTTGTTTCAAACAGCAAAGCTAAAGCACGCTCAATGAAAAAAGATAAAACAACAATTGTAAAAAGAACTTCAAACAATCGTTCATAATTTAAATGAAACAGATTAGGATCCATAAGTTTCCTCCTTTAATATGTACAATAAAAGGATTCTGCGTAATTAGGGTAAAATTGAAAATGAAGAAATATTTGGAGAAAATCTTTTATTTAACTCATCCACTAACCCCTTCTCTTGCAAAGAGAAGGGGAATTGAAGTCATCCCTCCGGCAGCTGCCGGAGAGGGACCGAGGGTGAGTTAGATAATCTAATTATGCTGAATCCTAATTAATAAACCCAGATAATGCGGTAGAGGTTTGATAAAGAATGCTGCTATTTAAAAATATCTACTGCTTTATCTGGGATAAACCCTCAACTCTGTATTAAATAGACTTCACCATCAATCTCGATGAGGACGTAATCTTCGCCATTATCCAGGATTTCGTAGGTAAGTCCGGCTACAGCTCCCCAGGTTGTAACTGGGTAGATCAGCCTTAGTTCCTCAAAAGTCAGACGTGTATCTGCAAAGGTGTTGAACAAGGGATAAACAACCATGATAACCACAAAAAAGAATTTGATCAGTTTAGACATTTTAACCTCCTATATATATAAGAGGTTAAAGGAGCGTTATTTTGGGTGACTTTGGCGGTTATTTACTTTATTTGTAAGGAGTTAGTCGCCCAGAATTTTTGTTGTTTCGTCATAATTAAGAGGGATTATACCTTTTACTGCATCGGGTAGTTTCTTCAGAGCTTCTTTCAGGGTCATCTTATATTTTGTTACTTTTATCGGCTGGGCAATAAATTTTGTGATCTTGATCCGATGCCTATTATTCAGATAGAAATAAAATGTGGAAAATTTAATTTCATTTTTGCTGTTCTTATAGGGGATCATACATTTGAACTCATGTTCTCCGGTAATCCGGATTTCGTAATTAAAAGTTTTTTCAATATCCAATTTCGGAATAGATTTAACATCGAAATTCTCGAAATATTTATGCAGGGATTCCAGATCATTCTCCTGCATCTTTTTCACAAAGATCCGGATAAATTTGATAATATTTTTATTTGTATTATAATCGATGATCTCAGGGGAAGCTCTATAACCCTGAGAAAGCAGATAGGCGGATTTAAGATTCCGTTTCATCCGGTAGATCTTGGTTGTGGCAGAGTGATAGCTGAGATCGTTTTCTGCTGCGAATTTCCTGATATTGGTTTTATTCCTGACATAACTGAGATATAGTGTATGATCTTCTCCGGAAAGTAACTTTTTCGCAATTTTACCGGGAATATTGGCATATTTAACGGATTCTTCCATTGCTTTTTTCGATCTGGCTACAATCGAGTCGATTTCTTCTTCCGACAAGAGGATCTCTTTGTTCATCTTAACCTTACTAAGGGAATAACATTCGTTCCTGGTTACAACCGAACACCAGTTCAGGGGTTTATTGACCCCGTTTTCTTTCATTAGATATTTTATACTGACATCTTGAGCTACATCCTCTGCTTTATCTACATCATGAAGTAGTTTCAGAGCTATAAAAAAAGAGTGGTCCCTTACCTGTGAATAAATTTCTTCATGCATAAATCTTGCTCCCAAAATAGCAAATAAATCAAAATGAATTTAAACATTTTGGGGACAAAATTGTCAACTTTATTACTTTTTTTTACTTTTTGATTAAAAAATTATCATAAATATTAAACAAAGTCACCCAAAATTTCAACTATTCACCCTCATATTAATGGGAGTGTTATTAAGGATAACTCTGTCTGGATTTGGATAATCTCGTATATGATTGATAAGATTGAATTTACAGTTGGGATTAATCCCTGTCAGAGTAATGTGGAATGTGTGATTATCACGGATTAAGCAGGAAAAGGATTAATCATGGGAAAAAATATCTCTCAGAATTTGATAGAAAGTAATAAGGATAAGTTAACCTCTGATAAAGAACTTCGTGTTCACCCAAAACCTCAGAAAATAGAGAAAAAGAATCGTGATGTGCTGGATAAAGAGTTAAGAATATTCCTTTTGAACGAAATAGATTGGAAAAAACTGCGGTTCCAGGCTGACGATGAAGAATTATACAGGAAACTGATCGTTGAAGTAAAGCAGGCATATAGCAGAAAAGAAAGTTTCCTGCAATTGCATAACCGTTTGAAGAAATTGGGGGTGGCAGGAATGAGTTTGGCAAAAAAAATAAGTCGGGTTGTTTCCAATGCTAAATTCAGTAATTATTTCATAAAGTCTTAAAAAAAATACATTAAATAAGATTATGAATATTTTGAAAAATCATATAATTAACTCGGTACTTGTCTTGCTGAAACTGTATGTAGAAAAAAGCGGAGTCGAAGGATGAAAGAAACTTCACGAAATCTCTTAAAGAGAAACTCTGATAGATAGGTTTTGGAAAGTTGTTAGATTGAGGTTCAAGTTACAAACTTGAACCAACGAAGAACTCGAGTCGAGCTTATTGAGATGCAGAACTTAGGAGAATTGGCAAAAAAAAAGAGGTACAGAAATTCTGCACCTCTTTCACCGAAACATTTTTCTATGGCTATCGAAGAAGGACCATTTTCTTGGTATCGGATCCGTTCTTGGTTTTCATCCTATAGTAATAGATACCACTGGATACAGAACGTTCATTATCGTCAGTTCCGTTCCAGATTACTGAATATTCACCGTTAGCAATGTAATCATTGACCAATGTCTTCACTTTCTGACCTTTGATATTGTAAACATCGATACTAACATTACCCGCTTCCTTGACAGTGTAATTAATAGTAGTTACCGGATTGAAGGGGTTGGGATAATTCTGGCTCAGTTTAGCTATCGGTGGAAGAACACTTTCATCAACAGATACCCCCGCGAATTCTATATTTAGCACTGTGAACATCTGGGCACCACCAGTAGGTTGTCCATGATTTTGGGGATAGAAAGAACCATAGCTGTTATCATCAAAGAAAGCGACCGGAAGCCGACCATGAGTGTCGTCGATCATTTCGATATAATCACAGGGATATACATAGCAGGGGATCATCCCTTCCAGTTCTTCATAGTAGTTCTCATCGTCAGCTTTGGCATTGAGATAAGCGGGTTCAGACCAGGTTTCACCATGATCTATAGAGACAGAGATCGCAATCTGTCCGGTTTCAGACCAGTCTTCGTATCCTGGAGTTTCCCAGTAGGCTTCCCAGGCATAACGTCCATCCTGGAAAACTGCGATCACCCAGCCTTGTTCTTCGTTCTTGGCACATTTGAAATTACTGTAATGAAAGGCTCCAAACTGGTAATCACTAACCCAGTAGGAAGGCCAGATATTGGCAAATTCGGCAAATCCGTTTTCATCAAAGGAATCTACTTCTCCGTCTTCATCAAGGTCGTAGGAGATCATGGGCTGATCATCATAGGCATCAACACCGGTGAACTGAAGATCCACAAAATTGAATTCTCCAGTAGTAATATCATAATAAACGATCTTTGGATGGAAATATGCCGGATAATACTGACTATTGGATTGGGTCTCAACCATATTGATTCCGAAAGCTGTCATGAAGAGAATTCTTGTATTGTTATCAGTAAATATAGCGTTATAATGTCCACCATCTCCACTGGGCTCAATGAATACTTCCCCGGGAGTTCCATCTGCATTTTCAAAAAAATAAGATCCGTCCAGGTTCTGGGGATTGAAAACCGGCCAATGAGCATCTTCGATATAAAACTCAAAGGTTTCTCTGTAATCCACACTGCGATAGATGAAAAGACTGTCATTGGCATGGCCGATAAAAGCAACTTGCCCGTCATCTGATACCGCCATATCCTTAATCGCTCTTTTGATCTGGTTATCCTGCCAGTTATCAAAAATTGGAAAACTCTGGTATGTCCAGTCGGTTAAGGTTAGATCAAAATCAACTTCATCATATTGGAAATCTGCAAAAGTATAGATACAATTGTACATAGCCGATCCTGCCGGTGGAACATAATTTCCGTAGATATGTACCCTTCTCATATCGTCAAATGGTGAAGGACCGATCTGAACGACAGGCCACCAGATCTCGTTATACTGCTCGAATCCGGGTGTTGGAGCAAAGAAAAAGGAAAATGGTTGTTTCCATAATCCGGGACCACCAACCACATTGAACATATCATAACTGAGATTGCATTCCCATTCCTCATCGATTTGATCCAGATCCGAATGATAGGCAACAAAGGGGTTGGATGTAACCGGATCCATACTAACCGTGGAATACCCTTCCCTGATCGTGCTGGAACTGATAGCTGCTGGTGTGGAAATATTATAGTCAGCATCGATGTAAGTATAGTAAACTCTTCTCTGGGAACCGGCAGTTTGTTGATACATGAAGCTGTGGTAATAACCATCGGCTGGATATCCGTAGGGAGCGGAATTTGGTGGTTGCATTTTCAGGGCGGAACCGTTATAACTACTTAACATGTAATCGTAATAGGTTACCGGTGTTATCACTTGAGGTTCGAGTTCAAAAGTTACCACAGGTGCATCTCTATTTCCGATTGGCTGAACTGAATATGTGGAAAATTCCTTTTCTACTGCTTGCTCAACCGGTTGCTGGATATCGACAGCCAAAAGCATTCCAGTTACTATCAGAAATAAAATAATAATTAATAAATGTCGCACTATTCCTCCTCTAAGGTAATAAAATTTAATGGCCAGCTTACATTTGAAACCAACTTCATAAATAAATCAACTAATGTCTATTTTTTTAATCGCAAGTATTTTTTTGTTTATTTTTCAATATTTTAACGAATTCCTGATTTGGTTATTATCTTGAGGTTCAAGTTACAAACGTGAACCAACGGATAGGGGAAACAATCTTGGAGCGGCAATAATTCCAAAAGTAAAAGGGGGAATTAATCTTGATTTATAAATTCAAAAAAAGTTTGAACTCATCTCTCTTTTCGATAAGAGAGGGATTATAGGGTGAGTTGAAACAGAAAAAATTGCCAGATATGAAATATTAAACCCGACTCGGGTTCAGAGAACTCGAGTCGAGTTTATTTAGAGATAAATAATGTTGACATAACTTTTTTCTCAGCTAAATACTACATATTAATATTATAGTTCTATTTTTATAAGAACAAAATTTATGGAGGAAAAATGGACGAAGAAAAAAAGAATGAATTTAAAGTGAAGAGTGAGGAACTTTTAAAGAAGGTAAAGGATATTGTCCATCAGGGAAATGTTCGCAGGATCATTATCAAGAATGACGAAGGAAAAGTCTACCTTGAAATTCCTATTACTATCGGTCTTGTAGGTGCTTTTCTACTTCCCGTCTGGGCTGCAATTGGTGCTCTGGCTGCAGTGGTTTCGAATTTTACTATTGAGATAATCAACAAGGAAAAGCAAGAATAATAGATATTTTAACCCAGATAATGCATGAATAGCGTCAATATATTTATCGAATTTCTATTTCAGCAGCAGCATTTTTTTAATACAACTGTAACTGCCTGCCTGTAAACGGTATAGATATAAACCGCTGGGAACACGATTGCCTTTGTTATCGATACCTGCCCAGTTTATATTATAGGTTCCTGCTTGCTGATATTTATTCACCAGGGTTTTTATGATCTGTCCTTTCAGGTTATAAACTGTGAGTTGTACATTCCGGTTGGAAGAAAGCTGATAAACAATACTGGTTTCAGGATTGAAAGGATTGGGATAGTTGCCTGCCAGCCCAGTGACTGCTGGTATCTCCTGATTTCCGGACTCATTGAAGTCGATTTCGATCTGAACCAGGTTGGAAGGCAGGGATTCTCCTTCATCATAAACAGCCGTTAGATAATATTCATACTCACCATTTGTTAGATCCTGATCGTAGTAAGACAGTTCTTCAGGAT
>JAUVIJ010000203.1 GCA_030592835.1 Candidatus Cloacimonadota bacterium
AAATTATTGGATCAACTAGAGGAATTTTAAAATTGACATCAGACTGCTAAAATAAAAGTTAGAGATAGTTTATTACTCGATTGGAGAGAGATAATGGAATATAAGATCAGGGTTCGTTTTGCTCCTAGTCCTACAGGTTTTCTCCATGTAGGAAGCTTGAGAACTGCTTTATATAATTACCTCTACGCCAGAAAAACTGGTGGCAGTTTTATCCTCAGAATAGAAGACACAGACCGCAACAGATATGTAGAAGGAGCTGTTGAGAATCTAATCTCAACCCTGAAAACTATGGGTCTCGATTATGATGAAGGTCCTGAAAAGGGTGGTAATTTCGGACCCTATTTCCAGTCCAAAAGAACTTCGATCTATCGTGAATACGTAGATAAATTAATCGCTGATGGGCATGCTTATCAATGTTTCTGCACACCCGATGATCTGGAAAAAATGAGGAATGATCAAATTTCAAGAAACGAGAACGCCCAATACGACGGACGCTGCCGTCTACTCACCCAGAATCAAATAAAAGAAAACCTGAAGACTGGTCTTCCCTATACTGTCAGATTGAAGGTCCCGAACGACGGAGAAATCACTTTTTACGATCTGGTCAGGGAAAAGGTAACCTTTCCCTGGGAAATGATAGACGATCAGATCCTAATAAAATCTGATGGCTATCCGACCTATCATCTTGCTAATGTGGTGGATGATCATCTAATGAAGATCACCCATGTTATCAGAGGAGAAGAGTGGTTATCCAGCATACCTAAACATCTTCTGCTCTATCAATATTTTGGCTGGAAACCTCCCAAAATGGCTCATCTTCCACTTCTGCTGAACAAGGATAAGTCTAAACTCAGTAAAAGACAGGGAGATGTTGCTGTGGAGGATTTTCTTTCCAAGGGTTACCTGACAGACGCTCTGGTGAATTTTGTGGCTCTTCTGGGCTGGCATGCAGCCGACGACAGAGAATTTTATACACTAACCGAACTGGAAAAAGCCTTTTCCCTGAAAAGAATCAGTAAATCAGGAGCTGTCTTCGATCTCGATAAATTGAACTGGATGAATGGTTCCTATATCAGAAAACTGGATCAAAAGGACATCGAAATAAGGGCTGTTCCCTACTTTGAAAGCTCAGGAATAGATATCAGTGATAAGAGAAAATACTCCCGTGCAATAACTGTTCTCAGAGAAAGAGTTGATACTTTATCCGAATTCCCCGAAAAAGCAAAAATCTTCTACGGAGAATTGAAATTCGACGAAGAACAGTTGAAAATTATCCATCAGGAAAATTCCCGACGTCTTTATTCTTTCTGGATCGAAGAACTTCAGGTACAAACAGAATATAATCCCGAATCTGTGAAAAAATTGATTAATGACACACAGGAAAGTCTTGGTGTAAAAGGGCGAGACTTGTATTTTCCCCTGAGATTGGCTTTGATCGGAACTACTCATGGTCCTGATATTCCAGCAATTATCGAGGTCCTTGGTATAGAAGACACTGTTGCCAGACTGGAAAAGGCAAAGATGATCTAAAATGAAATATTTCAAGAAAATAATTGGTGAATTCTGTTATCTGTCTCCAATAAATCCGGATGATGCTAGCCAGTATGCAGAATGGTTGAATGACCTTGAGATTACAAAATTTCTTGCTATTTCACACCATCAACTCAATATAATGAGGGAACGTGCTATCCTGGAAGAGATGATCAAGAATAACAGTCAGATATTCGGGATCGTCGATAAGAAAACTGATAAACTCATCGGCAATTGCAGTCTTTTCGATGTTAATCACAGGAGTAGAAAAGCTGAATTAGGAATATTTATTGGTGCTAAGGACTACTGGAATAAGGGATATGGAACAGAAGCCGTTAAACTAATTCTCGATTATGGTTTCAATATTCTCAATCTTCAGAACATTATTATCAAAGTCTATGAATTCAATAAAAGAGCAATTGCTGTTTACCAGAAAGCCGGATTCAGGATAATCGGTTCCCGGAGGGAATCGAAGATATTTTCCGGAAAGAAATATGATGAGATCTATATGGATATCCTTGCAACCGAATTTGAAAGCGTTTATGTTCAGAAAGTCATGAACCGGGAGTAAGATGTTTGAGAAAATCAAGGGACAGGATCAAGTTGCAAACCTGTTGAAACTGGCTGTATCTAAAAACCGGATCGCCCAGGCATATCTGTTTCAGGGTCCTGATGGTGTTGGTAAATTCACAACCGCTTTTTATTTCGGCATGGCTCTGAACTGTCTTTCCATTCCTGATAAAAGACCCTGTGGTGTTTGTCCTTCCTGTAAAAAATATTTCTCCTTCTCTCATCCGGATTTCACTTATGTCTTTCCAACAGTGAACCTGGAATTGTCCCGAGATGGTGAAATTAAGTCTAAAAAAGCTCTCGATGAATACCAGGCATACATCAAAAACAAGATCAAGACACCATGGAAAGAATTCTTCTTTTCCGCTAAAACCGAGATCAGGATCGCCAGCATCAGATTACTTGAACACAAGATCAGTCTTACACCCAGCGAGGGTACTTATAAAGTTTATATTATTGAAGATTCTGATAAGATGAACAAACGTGCAGCAAATGCATTTTTGAAGACCCTGGAGGAACCACCGGTCGATACTGTGATAATCCTGACCTCTTCCAAACCTGAATCACTCCTTCCCACTATAATATCCCGCTGTCAGAGAATAAATTTCAAATCGGTTTCCAGAAAACTGATCGAGAATGAACTTGTTGAGCATAGACACATAGATCCGATCGAAGCAAAAACATACGCCAGAATAGCCAGTGGTAATATGGAGAAAGCTCTAAGATTGGCAAAAGAAGGGAAAATATCATCCCGTCAGGAAACAATAGAACTACTGGAATTAATCATTGCCGGTGATGATCTCAAATTCCTGGTTTTTGCCGATCGATTCCGTTTTTCCAGAAATAGAAACATCCTGGCTGACATCATTTCTCATCTGACTATCTGGTTCAGTGATGTCATTTATTATAAGAATATCCCTGATGATATTGTTAATCTTGATCATAAAGATCTGCTGGAGAAGCTTTATCAGAACAGTCGGGATCTCGAAGAAAGTGCTTCTGCAATTCTGCTCTACCTGGAGGAATTACAATTGAAACTGGGAGGAAATGTAAATCCATATCTATTGATAACGGGAGTATATAATAGATTGAAAGACATATTTTACGATAATAAGAGGTAAATAATGGCTGAAGAATTTGAGAAGAACAATAATATCGAGTCCAAATCGACGAATTTCATCAAGGAAATCATCGATGAGGATAATCGCACGGGAAAATACGGAAATCGTGTTCACACCAGGTTCCCTCCTGAACCTAACGGTTATCCGCATATCGGGCATGCTAAAGCTATCTGCCTGGATTTTGGAATCGCCGTTGAATACAAGGGTTTATGTAATCTGCGCTTTGACGATACGAATCCTGTGAAAGAAGATGTGGAATATGTCGATGCAATCATAGAAGATATCAAATGGCTTGGATTCGACTGGCAGGAAAGGCTTTATTTCGCTTCCGACTATTTTGAAAA
>JAUVIJ010000116.1 GCA_030592835.1 Candidatus Cloacimonadota bacterium
GGGTGATATTGTAGCTGCCGTTCTCAGTCGTGAAGATGCGATCCTGAAACTCAGAGAGCTGGTCGGTAATACCAATTGCAGCAAAGCAGCTCCGGGTACGATCCGCTTTCTCTATGGTGACTCTCTTACCGAAAATGCTGTTCACGCTTCTGATTCTATCGAGAGTGCAGCGAGAGAGATCTCGATCATATTTCCCTGATCAAGGGAAATTAGATATTTATATGAAATCCTATCGAGATTTTATATAAGTTGCAAGCCCCTTTCTAAAGATGATCATCGCCTTTCTCAGGGCAGTCTCATTGAGCACATAAGCGAGGCGAATCTCGTTGCGCCCCATCCCAGGTGTTGCGTAAAAGCCTTCAGCAGGGGCGAACATTACCGTTTCATTATCGAAATTAAAGTCAGAAAGCATCCAGCGCGCAAAATCATCAGCATCTACGATCGGTAATTTAGCAATAATATAAAAAGCACCTTTAGGCTTGATACAGATTAAATCCTCGATCTTCTGCAGTTCTTCGAAAATAATATTTCTTCTTTTATCGTATTCTGCCAGGATCTTCTCAAAATATTCGCTTTCGATATCGATAGCAGCGTTGGCAGCCAACTGTTCCAAGGTTGGTGGACATAACCTTGCTTGGGCGAATTTTATCCCGGCTGTTATCAGTTCCTGGTTACGGCTGATTAAGCAGCCTATCCTGGCTCCGCAGGCACTGTAACGTTTGGAAATGCTGTCTACCATGATTGCTTTATCTTCCAGTCCGGGCAGATGAAGAATACTGGTATGAGTTAAACCATCGTAGACGAATTCGCGATAGACTTCATCGGCAATTATGAACAGTTTATGTTTGAGGACAAGTTCTGCCAGCCGTTCGAGGTCTTCTCTGGGATAGACGGCTCCGGTCGGGTTGCCTGGATTGCAGATCATGATCGCCCTGGTTCTGGAATTGATCAGCTTCTCAATCTCTTCATCACTTGGGAGTTCAAAACCCTTTTCAGCATAAGTTGTCAGAGGTCTTATTTTTACTCCTGCCATGGTGGCGAAGCCATTGTAATTTGTATAAAAAGGTTCGGGTATGATGATCTCATCTCCCGGATTACAGGTTACCATCATAGTAAAAATGATCGCTTCTGAACCAGCGGTAGTGATGATTATGTCATCCCTAACAATATCTATCTGATGCTGCTGGTAATAACGTACCAGGTTAGTGCGGTATTCATCGAGACCCTGAGAAGGTCCATATGCCAGGATCTTGTCATCATAATGTGTATATACATCGAGCATTTCCCGGGGAGTTTCGATATCGGGCTGACCAATATTGAGATGATAGATCTTGATACCCCTGGATTTAGTCTGGTCGGCATAAGGTTTTAATTTTCTGATCGGAGATTCCTGTATATTTACAGCTCTTTCCGAGATTTTCATTGTTTTACCTCTTTCAATTTATTTTTTTCTTCTAATTCATTCATTGCTTTCTGCACCAACTCTATTCCGGGTTCAATTTCCATTTTTGTTTTGATATGGATCTGTTTTCCATAAGACAGATTGATCCTAGTAAAAGGATAAGGAAAGCGAAATCTGTCCCAAGAGTCAAAAACTTTTTCCCATTCGATATCTACAGCAACAGGTATAATTGGCAATCCGGTTACATAGGCAAGATGCAGCAGGCCTTTTTTAATTTTTTTCCGGGGTCCTTTTGGTCCGTCGGGAGTTATGGCAAGGGAATGTTTCTTTGCTAATTTGATCATTTCCCTGAATCCTGCACTGCCATTTCGACGGGAGGATCCTCTAGCAGTTTTATAACCCAAAGCCTGTGCAGGACCGGCGATCAGCTCCCCGTCTTTGGAAGTTGAGATAAGGATAACGTTTTTCTCAAATTTTCTTAAATATAGAAGAGGAATCATATCGCGATGCCAGAAAGCATAAATCACCAGAAAATTGGGTTTTGCCTGATTGATCCTGAACCTGAAAGTTAGACCAAGAATCATGACAAGTAATGCTACCAGATATTTTTCCAGGAAAAATAAGACCCTATTCATTCACCAACCCGATTATAATATCCCTGGTATTACGTGATGCCGATTTTGAACCCAGGATATCATGAAGTTCACTCAATTTATTTTTGATCAGGGAGTAACGGTTATGATTACTCAGAATAGCACTCATCTCGTTGTAGATCCTGATCCCGTTGGCTTCATGTTGAATTAGCTCAGGCAGGATCCTCTGTTTCAGGATAATGTTCGGCAGTCCAATCATATCGATCCGGATCAACCTTTTACCAAGCTCATAAGACAGTTTCCCCGCTTTATAGACAATGACACAGGGTGTTCCAATGTAAGCGCTTTCAAGTGTTGCAGTACCCGAGGTAACCGATAGGCAGCGACAGTATCTGATCAGGCAGTAATTATCGGCAATGATTTCCATGTATTTGATCCCGGGAAAGGCGGAAATGATTTTATTGAAGAGCTTTTCACTGACCGTCGGAGCACGTGAGATCAGGATCTCGTATTTATCTTTCTCGAAATAGGAAATCGCTTTCAGAAACTGGGGCAACATTCTTTTTAATTCGATATTTCTACTCCCCGGCATAAAGCCCAACCATTCCTTTTTCGGGTCGAGACTATATTTATCGGCAAATTCCTGGCGCTCCATGGCAAATTCAATTTCTTCGGCGATCGGATGACCAACATAAGTTGACTTTACACGGTATTCATCTAAGTATTTCTTTTCAAAGGGAAGAATGTAGACAACTTGATCAGTGAATTTCTCTAGTTGTTTTAACCGGTTTTTCTTCCATGCCCAGAATTGAGGACAGATATAATAAAGGACTTTTATCCCTATTTTATGGGCTATTCGAGCAATCCTCATATTCAATCCGGGGTAATCCACCAGGACGATCAGATCAGGCGGTGATCTGCGCAGGATTTTTTCTATCTTTCTCTCCACTTTAAGAAAAAATCCCAGGTGTCTGATGACTTCCACAAACCCCATGACCGAAAATCTTTCAAATGGGAATAAGCTATTGAAACCTGCTCTCTGCATATGCTGTCCTCCGACACCAAAATGCTGCCAGTCAGGATGAATTTTTCTAATACTGGCTATGACTTCAGCAGCATGCAGATCACCGGAATTCTCACCCGCAATCCAGAATATTTTTTTTGCCTTTGCCGGCACAATTGGAGGTTTTTTCATAATATCTCAATTGCTGTGTCTTTCGCTAATATTAAGACAAGTAGAAGGGAGAAAAAGAAACCGGTTCGGATCAACATTCACTAATTCCTATGATCATCCGTCGTTGTCTGGGTCCGTCGAATTCACAGAAGAAAATTCCCTGCCAGGTTCCCAGAATAAGATCACCATCCTGGATCAGGAGAGTTTCGGAACAGCCGAACAAAGAGCTTTTGGCATGAGCATCGGAATTACCTTCACTGTGCAGGTAGTTCTGAGAACGGGGAACGAATTTCTGCAGAATGTTCACCAGGTCGATAGGTACGGTCGGGTCTGCATTCTCATTTATCGTTACTGCGGCTGTGGTGTGTGGGATATAAATGGTCAATCGTCCGTTCTTTACTCCTGATTCCCTGACGAGATTGCGAACCAAGGATGTTATGTCGAACAGTGTTTCCCTTTTTCCTGTGGATATTCTCAGTTGTTTATATATCATATAATACTCCCGAAATTTTGTATCTAAATTCATAATTACGGATTTTATGTCAATTCTTTAACGAATAACACGCATCCCCAGAAAAAAAATCAGAACTATGACACATTCAAATACAAAAGGTCTGTTTTCTTCAAAACATCTATTGATTTACGATTTCGTTTGATTTTATTATTTGTTTTGAAATATGACATTATAAAAATCGCTGATTAGAAATTTCGAAAGAAAGCTTCAATGAGATCGCACTGTTTGAGACCGGTAGTTGCCGGTCGAGTTTGGGATTGAATAGCATGATTGAGAGATTTCCAGTGATTTTTATACAGTCTTGATCTTTTCTTTGGTTCGTTTCTTTTAGATCAAGCCAAAAGAAATGAATATTATTTAAATATGAAAATACAGCACAGTAAAAATGATTTATTGTTAATTATTTATGTTTTCCTTGTAATCGGTGAGTCTCTCATTTCCATGGATGGCCTTGGAAACGAGAGTGAATCGAGAACTAATTTTTCTTGACTGGATAACCTTGATGTCAATGCTTCTTAATCTTGGGGGTTTTAATGAAAAAACTGCATTTGTCCAGTCAGGATCGGATTATCGGTGGTGTCTGTGGCGGATTGTCCGAATCTACCGGTGTCAATTCCGGAATATTCAGAGCTGTATTCGTAGTCTCTATATTCATTGGTGGAATGGGACTACTGGTTTATATTATCCTGCTGGCAATCCTTCCCCGGGGTACAAAAAAAGATATTATCAATGTGGAAGTTGAAGAGGAAGGTGAAGATACCCGGATCCGGCGAAGCCGTACCAACAGCATGATCGCTGGTGTTTGCGGAGGTCTTGCTGTTTATCTGCACTGGGATGTCAGTATAATTCGGATTCTGTTTATCATCATGACCATGGCTGGTGGAATAGGCGCGATCCTCTACCTTCTTTTCTGGTTTATGTTTCCTCTTGAAGATTAATCAGGGAGTTCGAACATGAAACTGGGAACACTATGTTATCTGCAAAAGGACGGACATACCCTGATGATACATCGAAATAAACGCGAAGGTGATTTTCATCTCGGTAAATACAATGGACTTGGCGGGAAATTTATAGAAGGAGAGACACCTGAGGAATGTGTGATCAGGGAAATAAAAGAGGAAAGCGGATTTGATATAGTAGAGCCCAGATTACACGGAGTGATAACTTTTCCCCTGTTCGACGGTGTGGATGATTGGTATGTATTCATCTATTCCTGCGCCGATTTCAGTGGAAATCAGATAGAGACCGAGGAAGGCATCCTGGAATGGGTGAAGGATGAAGAACTGCTGAACCTGCCACTCTGGGAGGGAGATTACATATTCCTTCCCTGGCTGAAAAAAGACGGATTTTTCTCGGCTAAATTTATATATGAGAATAAGAAGCTGATAGATTGGAAAGTAATATTTTATTAGATAAGATAATAGACAATTATGACTGATCATAATGTGCTTTTCGCATTAGGATTAACCGTATTTGCAGGATTATCTACAGGTATTGGCAGCGCTCTGGCATTTTTTGCCAAAAGAACAAATACTAAATTTCTTTCTTTAGCTCTGGGATTTTCGGCGGGTGTAATGATCTACGTATCACTAATAGAAATCTTTGTGAAAGCGAGATTTTCCCTGGTTAATGCACTGGGTGAGGTTCAGGGTTACTGGATTACGGTTCTGGCATTCTTTGGTGGGATTCTCTTTACAGCTTTGATCGATAAGATGATTCCTTCTTACGAAAACCCCCATGAAATGCACATGATCGAAGAACTGACGGAGGAAAAGAAAGCCGAAAAGAAATTAATGAGAATGGGAATATTCTCAGCCCTGGCGATCGCTATTCATAACTTTCCGGAAGGTCTGGCAACGTTTACCGCCGCCTTGACCAATCCTTCTCTGGGAATTTCGATCGCAATTGCAATTGCCATTCATAACATTCCGGAAGGCATAGCGGTTTCCGTTCCTATTTATTATGCAACCGGCAGCAAAAAGAAGGCATTTACTTATTCCTTCCTTTCAGGATTAGCTGAACCCATAGGTGCGATCGTGGGTTATTTAATCCTGAAGACGATATTCAACGAGATGATTTTCGGGATCCTCTTTGCCGGGGTTGCCGGGATCATGATCTTCATTTCTTTCGATGAATTACTACCAGCGGCTGAAGAATATGGTGAGCATCATCTGACAATCTACGGATTAATAGCCGGTATGGCTGTTATGGCGTTGAGTTTATTAATTTTTGTTTAACCCAGATAATGCAATAGAGGTTTAATAAAGAGTGGTAATATTTTATAGGGTGATGGTTTAGAAAATTTTTATGCATATCATAAAGATATTCAGAAATAATTTTGTAATTCACTCACACATAAAAGAATGCTGCTATTTAAAATATCTATTGCATTATTTGGGTTTAATGTTCGATATCCATAAAACTATTTGGCTGATTATTTTAATAATTGCTTTTCTTCCTCTTTCTGCCTACAGGTATTTCTCACCTCTCAGCAAGTTTCAAAATCTTTATATCAGCATGGATAAACTGTCGCATGAACTGGATCACGATTTTATTATCAGGAATTCGGAAAAGGTTTTTAACGATTCGATCACATATCGGAGAGAACTGGATTACAAGTTAGATTATGAGGAAAACCGGATCGAATTTTTCGAACCTCTGGGTCAGGTAACAGTAGAATATCTGATCTATCCCGAGAAATTGTTAAAGCGGTATCATCTTTATGAGATCCAGGAATATTCTGATTCAACGAAAGTTAAATTACCTAAATCTTCCAGAAAACAGTTCTATTCAGATGTAAATTTAAACATTTCAGGAAGTAAAA
>JAUVIJ010000122.1 GCA_030592835.1 Candidatus Cloacimonadota bacterium
ATCATGGCAATTTCCTATTTTTCATTAACTTTCATCAATCCCTTCATCAGTATTTCTTCCGGAAATTTTATATTAAGCTTGTCTGCTACTTCGGTGTTCAACCGTAACGTTTTGCTGACGATCTTTTCGATGGGAATGTTCTCAACTTCCTCTCCTCCTATGATTCTAACAGCCAGACGACCACTTGCTTTACCCCAGTCATATCCCATTATTCCCAGTCCGGCACAGGCTCCCCTATCAACAAAAGAAGGCTCAGTTACAAATATCGGGATATCTTTCTCCTCTGCAGCCTTTACTACTGATTCAAAAGCGGAATGGACAGTATTGTCAGCCGAAACAATGATAGCATCGATATCTTTTGAGATAAGAACCTGTGATGCTTGCAATACTTCGCTTGATGAATTTACTGTTAATTCAATAAGTTCTATGGCATTATCATTGGTGGATTTACGTAATTCTTCAACACTGAATTGTGAGTTGGCTTCGGATGGATTCCAGGGAATTCCAATTTTTTTAACCTCGGGAAGAATTTTTTTTATCATCAAAATAAAGTCATCCATCTCAATCGGATCAAATGCTCCTGTTACATTATCCGGTACATCCTTAATTCCAAGCTGGTTTGGATGAAATGCTACTGTGAAGACAACCGGAATGTCTTTAACAAAATTACAAGCAGCTATTAAACAGGGTGAACTGTTCGTAACTATCATATCCACTTTATCCTGAACGAATTTTTCCAGGATCAGATTTATATTTGAGATATCTCCCTGGGCATTCCTGTAATCGATGTTTATATTTTTTCCTTCTATGTAACCTGCTTCTTTCAGAGCATCGATAACACCTTCAGTAGCTTCATCGAGAAGTACATCAGGAACGATCTGAACTATGCCGATAGTAATTACATTTTTATTAATCTGTTTTGAGCATGCAAAAAATATTAAAAGTATGAAAATAGTAAAAAAACAACATAGCTTATTTAGCTTTTTCATAATTACTCCAATACCCGATCAGCTTTCTGTCTTATTTCATCCGTAAATGTTATTCCCAGTTCCGTAGCAACTTTTTCATTTAACCCTAATTTCTGAGGTACAAGTTTCTGGATCGGCATATCACTGGTTTTTTCTCCAGCGATAACCCTCAACGCCATTTTTCCCGTTTCCAGACCAACAGTGTAATAATCTGCTCCCAGACTCAGCAGAGCACCTTCTTCAATATCAGATGGAGTGTTAGTTATGACTGGTATCCGTCCCTCATTTGCAGCCAATATTACTGCATACACAGCAGCAGATACAGTATTATCACCTGATACAAAAATAAGATCGACTTTCCTTTCCACCAGGCTTTGAGCTGCTGTTAATACTTCGCTGGAATTTGTTACCGTCACTTCTGTCAGTATCAGATCCAATTCTCCTGTTACTTTTCTCATCAATTCCGTACAGGCTTCGGAACAAGCTTCAGCACTATTCCAAATCACTCCGATATTATCGATCTCAGGCATGATCTCATTGATCAGGTAAATTGTTTCCTCGACAGGCTGAAAAGTACCAATACCCGTTAAATTGGGTTGATGTTCTTCCGGACTCTCGGCTATACCCATACGGAATGGATCGGTTACCGTACCAAAAACATGAGGAATGGTTTTATTTTCCATCGCTGTTACCTGGAGACAGGGTGTTGTAGAAGTTATGATAAGATCGACTTTATCATTCACCAGCTTTTGGGCTATAGACTGAGCAGTAGAAAAATCACCCTGAGCATTTTCGAACTGGAGACGGCAATTTTCCCCATCTATGTAACCGGCTTCTTTTAAAGCATCGACTACCCCATCGACAGCCACGCTGTACGGACTAGTTGAAAATTGAAAGATCGCGATCGTGTAAAGATCTTTTCTCGGTTTGCTGCCACAACTGAATATTAAGACTACTGAGGTTAAAACAATAAAAATTTTAAACAAACTTTTCATTTTTTCAATTCCTTTTTGTATATTTTCTAACTAATAATTTTTGTGATCTTCTCTTTCATAGTCTTCAGAAAATTATTCATGAATCCGTCCGGTGAGGAATCATTGACCAGGAAGGGTGTTATAATGGATGAACGCATTACATAAACACTTTTCACCTTCTCCCATTCTTCCCATGGAATACCAAAATCCATCACAAATTTTCCGGGGGTATTACCATATTCTTCCTCGCTCAATGCAGTTTTTGAGGTTATGAAATCATTCAGATAGACAGGACCTGATTTATAGGAACACAATTCATAGATCTTCTGGTTCAATTCATTCATCGCCGTTAAATCTTTGTTACCTATTTCATTGAAAGCAAAGTCCACCATATTGAAATCAGGAAGGGTGAGAGGTTTGATCTGGAATTTTCTACCAGCAATTATGATCGATCCCGCTTTCAAGATTGTTCTATAAAATCTTTGAGCCCCGGTGATCCCACAACCTATGATCCTGCCGTAACCTGTAAAGTTAAGCGGGATTATCTTATGAGCACACCAGGTTGCAGCTACTGTAGCACCAGCTTTTGATCCTTCCATAATGTAACTCCCTAAAAGCAGGGGATTGTTCTCGGATTTATCGAAAACATAGGCTGCAAAATAGGAAATAAGATCCAGAATACGTTTGTCTTTCATGACAATTGCTCCGGTAGCATAAGGCACATAACCCATTTTATGAGGATCTATGGTAATGGAATCCGCTTCTCCCATAAACTTGAAAGCTTTATGGACCTCGGGTGAAGGCCAGTCCGTATCCTCAGCTATTATCCTTTGTTCTTTCAATGTAGATATTAGATCATCATATTCTAGAAACTTGTTGTTTTCATCGAGGACCATCGCTCTGGCATAACCTCCATAGGCAGCATCTATATGCAGATAAAAGGAAATCCCTTTTTCTTCAAATTCACGACGTATCCTAACTAT
The DNA here is from genome assembly GCA_030592835.1 of Candidatus Cloacimonadota bacterium. Taxonomy (GTDB): domain Bacteria; phylum Cloacimonadota; class Cloacimonadia; order Cloacimonadales; family TCS61; genus JAUVIJ01. The sequence goes on from JAUVIJ010000122.1 coordinate 2,926, forward strand.
TTCATGGATTTCATCAATTGCTCCTTCCTCAGTAGACCCAACGACACCCACTACTGCGAGGATAGGAATTTTTTGCACAGTCAATTTCTCGATCGTGTTCTTTAGATCTTCGATATCCATGCGGTAATTATCTTTAACTTTAATATTGATCAGATTTTCGGTTCCAATACCTAGAATATCCATGGCTTTTACCCAGGAATAATGTTTGGATTGGGGAACCAGAAGTTTACCGGGATTTTTGTCCAGTACACCTGTTCCTCTCGCTGACAATCTTAGTATATCTTCAAACTTACCTGCAACTTTCACCTCATCCAAAAGATCAAGAACCCTTACAGAGGTAAGATTGGATAGCTGCCAGTCAGAAATCTCTCCTACCAGTTCGGGAAGAACTTTTTTAATAGCATGAGGAATGGATTTTAAATTCCTCGCTACCCATAAACCTTCATAATTAGCTATCGTTCCTCCGGATGTAATATGTCCCCATGATCGCTTCGGATCATATCCTAACAAACCTGCCAATTGTTTCCCAAGTTCAATTTCCAACTCTGTTGTTACGGGTGATCCTTCGTAAGCACAGTTGTTAGGATTGTAAAGAAGAGTCAGCATATATCCCAGATTGGCTGCCATGAGCGTATCGGTATTCATATGCCCGAGATATCGGGGTGAGAACCAGGGCATGGAACAGGTCTGCAGTTTTCCTGCCAAGTCCACCAGAGTATGTCTTGTTTTTAAGAGGGTAGATTTATAATCTTCTCTATCTTTGTCACTGTCTGTTATAATTGGTTTGTCCTGGGGATGAAAATCCTTACGCCAATCAATGAAATCGTTCATCATGAAATTCAGCATCTCCTTGAAAAAATCCTGATTTTCCGATTTAGGTCCCAGAAAAAGAGCGTTTACATTGAGTTTATCCATATACAATCCCTGGTATTAATTCAACTATTAATAGTATCCTTCTTGCAGCATGCTGATCAATTCATCGTCGAGAAGTTCCTCTTTTCTCAATTCAGAAAACCTGTTCAAGAGATCTCTGACCTTTGTTCTTTTCCTTTCATCTCCCTTGATATCTCCGATTATTTTTCCTTTATGCATCATTAATATCCTTGTACCAAGATCAAGAGCTTGAGACATAGAATGAGTTACCATAACTGTTGTCAGTTGAGATTCATCTACCAGTCGACGTGTAAGTTTCACTATCTGTTCGGCAGCTTTCGGATCGAGGGCGGCTGTGTGTTCATCGAGAAGAAGGATCCTGGGTTTCCTTAATGTAGCCATTAAAAGAGTAAGAGCCTGTCTCTGCCCCCCGGAAAGAAGCCCTACAGTTGCATCCAATCTGTTTTCCAGACCCATTTCAAGACTTTTCAGAGTTTCCTGATAACGTTGTCTATTTTTGGCTGAAAGACCACCACTCAAACCCCGTTTTAAGCCCCTGAGTTCAGCGATTCTGATATTTTCCATTATTGAAAGATCCGGTGATGTTCCGGTAAATGGATTCTGAAAAACACGTCCAATAATCGATGCTCTTTTATATTCCCAGCTCCTTGTAACATCCTTATCATCCAGAAGGATCGAACCGGAATCACAGAGGAATTTACCGGCAATTGCATTAAGGAAGGTAGATTTACCGGATCCGTTCGTACCGATAACTGTTACGAATTCACCTTCTTCTATCTGCACATTGATCCTGTTCAGAGCTATTACCCGATCTACTCCTTTATGTTCAAAAGTTTTATAAACATCGATGAATTCTATCATGGTTATTTTATTCCTTATCTTTTACTCTAAAGAGATTCTTGATAATTTTTTTTAACATGGGAAAACAGAGAGCCAGCAAGACAAAAAGAGCTGTGATCAGTTTCAGATCTATGGGATTCAGACCTGCTTTCAGCGCCAGAGCAATTAGCAGGCGGAAGAGGATCGAACCCACAATCACCCCTGTAATGAGCCATTTGATCTTTTTACCCGGCGCAATCGTTTCCCCGATCACAACTGAGGCTATTCCCGCAACCAGCATACCGATTCCCATTCCGATATCAGCAAAACCCTGATACTGGGCAATAAGAGATCCTGAAAGGGCAGTAAGACCATTAGCAATAGCCAGACCGAGTATCTTTGTGTAATGGATATTAACTCCCTGAGCAGTGATCATCGCAGGATTATCCCCGGTGGCACGAAAAGCCAGACCCAGATCCGTTCTCAGAAACCAGACAATGATAAATCTGATTATTAAAACCAGCAGGAAAAAGAAAATCAGGTGAACAACATCCTGGGAAAAGGGGAAACTTTCAGATTGGAATAAAGTTAGTAGTGATCTTACCCTTAACAAGGGTAAATTTGATCTTCCCAGTATATGAAGATTGATCGAATAAAGTGCTGTCATCATCAGAATACCTGACAACAGGGGATCGATCTTAAGTTTCGTGTGTAACAATCCTGTAATAATCCCGGCAATGCACCCTGCAGTAATTGCAATTAACATTACTAACAGCGGATGGACACCATTAACCAGCAGGATTCCCGTGACTGCAGCACCGGTTACCAGACTGCCATCAACTGTCATATCCGGGAATTTGAGAACTTTAAAACTGAGATAAACACCGAGAGCCAGGAAAGAATATATTAGACCCTGTGAAATTGCTCCGAACCATAAAGTCATATTACCTCATATATCAGAATTAATCTGATCTGATTATTTCCTCAACACAAACCAATCCGATCACTGCATTCCTGATCGTAGAACTGTCCAGAAGGTGTTGCATGTTGAGAAATTCACCTTCTGTCATTACATTATTAATTTCGTCCTCCAGGTTTTCATAAGCATCCTTCCTTTCCGGAAGAAATTTAAAAATAGCGGCATGATTGTGTAAATACTGCTGTCTTTTTTTTTCTGAATTTATATGAAATACTGACCTATAAGCCGGTCCTATCTTCTCCGAGGACATGTCCAATCCCACCCCCACAATCAGGGCTGTGGTGTCTTTGTATTCGAAATCGATCTGGAAATTAAGCCAGTCTTTGATATTATCAGCATGGGTTATCATCTCCTGGTTATCCGGAGTATTCTCCTTGATGGGAGCCTGTTTTATCCCCGCTCCGAATATGGCGCCGATATCTACTCTCATGACCAGACCCAAAATCCCTTTAAATCCCGGTTGTCGTATTTTGGTAAGTCTGAAAAGTTCTTTGTATAAGGAATGCAATGATATTCCATTCTGATTGTCACAGCGGTATCTGATGATTTCATTAAAATCTCCTTCCAGGATAATATTAAAGGCAGTATGTACCTCTATGGTATTTTCCGAGTTAGCAGTTATGAGAAAATCCGGTATGTTG
>JAUVIJ010000070.1 GCA_030592835.1 Candidatus Cloacimonadota bacterium
AGGTTTTCCTGCCGCTTTTTTTAAGAAATACATTGAAAATTTTCTTAATATTAGTTCTAATTGGGGTCATCCTTGCAGCTTGCAGTACAGATGAATCCTCAATAACAGGAAATCACACTTCTTTAGTCCTAATCGATACTTATGATCTGGATATTCCTGAGCCATCCGATCTTTGTTTTGATGGAAACACAAATTCACTCTGGACAGTAAGTGATAACTCCAATCTGGTTTACAACATTGATTTTGAAGGCAATATTTTGCAGATTTTATCTTATATTGGAGAGGATCTTGAAGGAATTACCCATGATCCTGTAACAAACAGCTTTTGGATAGTAGAAGAACTGGCAAGTGAATGTATAAATATTTCTAATTCCGGTGAAGAACTTGCCCGATATGATCTCCCCATTCCTTCAGGCTCAAATAGTGGCGCGGAAGGAATTTTTATTAATGATCAAAATATTATATTCATATTAAAAGAAAAGAATCCTGGAATTTTTTATTCATTTGATTCTGATTTTAATGTTTTGGAAGAGATCCAACTCGATTTTGCTAATGATTTCTCAGGAATAACCTATGATGAAATTAGAAGTGGTTTCTGGATCGTAAGTGATGAGAATGAAAGCATCTATTTATGGGATCAGATTAATGGCGTCAGAGAACAGTATTCGCTCAATTTACCCAAAGCAGAAGGAATTGTTTTTATTGCTGAAACAAATACATTTTACATTGTAAGTGACTCTGAACAAAAATTATATGAATTTCATTTGGAAGAAAGATAGAATAATTTGTTGGAAGTTTTAATTTAACCCAAGGATTAATAAACCATTCACAAGATTTATCAGAGTTCTATTGCATTATCAGGGTTTAAGTCTTCAATTTCTTTTTCTCGGCTGCGGGAAACAATATATTATTCAGGATCAGTCTGTATCCCGGTGAATTCTTATGCAAATCAAGTATTGTTTCGGGGTCCCCAATGCGATGCTGATAATCTTCGGGATCATGTCCTCCATAGAAAGTAAAAGTTCCTTTACCAAAATTTCCATGTAAATATTTAACTTCGTTTACTTCTGGAGATTCACCCATGATAATAACACTATTTTTTACATATTCCTTATGAAAAGAAGTTGTCTGACCTAAAAATCCATTTACAACATTTGTATGGCATTGTGTCAGCATCGTCGGTACAGGATCATATTTTGCAGAAAAATCAAATAATCTGAAATAATCAGCTTCAGGACCTCTTAATCTGGCATAATCGCTGGCATCAATTGAAGAAAATTCATACTGATAGGGATTAGTAATGAGTTCAAAATCTTTGAAGGCAAATGTTCGTGAAAAGTCCAATCCGGTTTGGTAATCCGGATCAATATCATCTCCATCAAAAACTGCCGAGCAAATATCCAGATCACGGGAAGCCATAGCAATATCAAAGGTGTCAGTTGCAGCACACATAGCGAAAAGAAATCCTCCCTTTTTTACAAACTGTCTGATCTTTTCTACTACCTGATGTTTCAAGATCCAGACTTTGGAAAATCCCAATCGGTCTGCCATTTCTTCATTTATTCTTACTTCTTCCTTATACCAAGGGGCATTTCGAAAACTTCCGTAAAATTTACCGAACTGACCGGTAAAATCCTCATGATGCAGATGCAACCAATCATATTCATTTAATTCTCCGGACAGTACTTCTTCATCCCACAAAGTGTCGTATTCTATTTCCGCGTATGTTAATACAAGTGTAACCGCATCATCCCACGGCTGAACATTAGGGGGAGTATAAACTGCTATTTTCGGTTCTTTTTCCAGAAAAATCGTATCCATGTTTGATGCGTCAATTTCAGCCTGGATCATAACCACATCGGCAGCAGAGATCAATTCATAATAAACGCCCCTGATGTTACAAAGGTTTTCTATTTCAAAAGAATCGGGGATTAAATATGCCCCTCCTCGAAAATTAAGCAGCCATTTGACTACATAATCCTTCTGAAGAGCAGAAAAAGCAACACCATACGCTTTAAGATGATCGCTTTGCATTGAATCCATCGGAATTAGGATCTCAGCCAGCAAACCGCAACTGATCAATAAAATTATTAACAATAATACTATAATTTTCATTATCTTCTTCTTTATTTGATTATAACAAACTTTCCTACTTTTATTTCCCCATTATCTTTATTTTTCACAGAATAAAGATAAACTCCCGGTGCAATCACCTGATTATTTTTGGATAATAAATCCCAGGGGGCAATGCCATTTGCTGAAATTCCAGTGTAGACTGCTTTGCTCATAGTTATTATGTCAATACTTTCTTCACCTTCATGATCAATAACATCAACAAGATCTCCAGCCAGAGTGAAGATTTTGATCTTGCATCTTTCAGGAATATTAATAAACCATAATCTCCGGCTCTTATCGCCTTTCTCATCATGCTCCCTGCGTCCGTCAAAATTACTTAATCCCAGATAAGGATTAGGTATTACCAGTATCTTATCCATGTCATTATTCGATTCAGGACCAGGGAATATAGTTTTCATGTTAGCATCGGCATCTCGACCGGATTCCAGTGATCCCAGATCATATTCAGGCATTCCCCGATCCCAGGCAGTTACAGCGACATAATATTCGATACCTTTCGGGGGATGTGAAATACTTGATTTATAAAATCTTCTGGATAATCTGTTTATTTTGTGTTTTTCATCCTCGACACCATTTGTTATATAGGCTTGCCCTCCATGCCCCGCTAAGGGTATCAAACCATCGTCGTATAAGGATAAATAAACTTCATCGCTGATATTATTGTCTTTAAAAAGAAGAACCTGATCATCGAAACTGAGGGAAAATGCATAATTTTGCAGACTTTCTGAATATTCAATCTCATAATTATAAATAGGATATCCAGAAATCGGATCACCAATTATGATCTTAATTAGTTGATAGTATTCGTCATAATGATAATAAAATGTGTCATTTTCCGATGCTGTTCTGATATTCCCAAATTCATCATACTGGTTGGGTAGTCCTTTATCGAACCCCTGTTCTCCCCCGAAGTCAAAGAACTGATCCGATTGTTCATTAACCTGATAATCGATAATATCCTGCTCAGTATCAACCTTATCCCATTTTTCAAATAGCATCCAGTTTTCCCGGGAACCACTCCCCGTTCGTCCATAAAGATTATATCCCTGAAAATCGTGCCTGAGACGGTACCCGGTCCATGGATTCACCAGAGCATTCTGGTTTTCATTTCCATTATTCCAGTTTTCGGGCCAGAAATTTTCCAGCATAATTTCTTGTATTTCCGGAGTGAAATTTGCAATATAACTGTCCAGATCAGAATACAGGGATTGCCAACCTATCTGATCTTTGTTTACAATTGTCAGATCGACATTATCCATTTCGGATCTATTGTCCCAATAAACCTCTATAGCATTTCCATTATTAACCTGTTTTACAAATGTTTTTGGTATCAGGGGCGGCTCAGGGGCTACATAATGAATAAAGGTGTCGGGAAGGATTACTGTTTCCAGATCCTGAGCTTTTCCATAGATGATCTTCGACCATGAAGACTGATTTTTCAATTCCAGCAGTGAATTCCCCGGAAAGATCCCGATAACTATCTTCATCGTATTACCTGGCGATAAATTCCAAGATGCTGAAGTGGGATTAGATAATCCATTCATATCGCCAAAAAAACCAAATAAATATCTAGTATCATCAGGATTACCTATTTGGGAATTGGGAAAATCACGTAAAGAAGTGTATTTTGTATCCTCCGGATTTCTATCCGTTAATAACCAGTATTTCTGATTTGCTGTAAGTCCTGTAGGGGTGAAGTCAAGAGGATCATAATCGTCAGGTCCATCGCCACGATTCCAGTACCAGCAGGCAAAATCAAGTTGCTCGGGATCGGGGCTACAGACTCTTGAACCGATAAAACCAGTCGTCAGTCCTGAATCTTTGTCTTCGTCATAAGTATAAGCGAATTCATAACTCTCACCCGCTACATAACTGCTGATATCATCTAATGATCTTTCATTACCTCCCCAAGCCTGAGGACCGACATCAGAATCCATATAAACACCCATTGCACAATCATATAGTGTATCTAGTTCATTCATGTTAGTAATGTTAAACTCTACATACACCAGGTTTTTGATATAATCATAGCTCCACTGGTAGCTCATTTGTCTCACCCTGACATTTAAGGGAATATGAGCATTCAGATTTTTTTCACTTCCCCAATCCCTTTCACCAGGAGTGCCAAAAGGGCTATAGTCATAATAAAATGAAATATAATCCTGTTCTGAAACAGGATAACCATCCTCATCGATCAGGGTGTCATTATCATCATCCTGTGGTTGAGAAAAATTATAATTTGAGTTCGTATTATCGCCAAGATTCACAAATCCCAGAGGGAACCAGATATCCAGATTATCACGTATCAGGGTGAATTGATTATCCGAGAACTGATGAATCCATAACTCTCCCATGTTTGAGAATACATTCGGAAGTTCCAAATCATTACGAAAAGGAAAACTATATCCTGCCGGATCTTCATCTATCAGACCATCTCCATCATCATCTTCACCACGGCGATTAACTCTCGTCGAAGTCGATAAAATATTATCCATACTATTGTATGTTAGGTATTGTTCTTCAAGATTTGTTTCCAACGGATTGTATGCTGGCAGAAATTCGTATATTTCATAATGCCCGTCAATACCAACAGAGACCAGTGTATCCACAACCGGTATCAGATCAGGTGTCCAACCATTTATGGTGTCTCCAAAAGCAACAATATCGTTATTACTTCCTGCATCAGGTAACCAGTATAATTTTCTCTGGAAATTATCCCGTCTGAATTTCTTGGCTCCAAACCATAATCCACCGAGAAAAAGATAATCGATGGCACTTCCACCAGGATATTCCAGTGATGGCCAACGTGGTGTGTTGCGTCCTGATCCAAAAAAACCATAATTGCTTACCCTCAGCCAGATATTACCCACATTATGATATTTTGTGATATCAAGTTTTTTATTCCCTTGAAGATCTGACACATTTTCTGCTGATAAAATTATCATAACTGTAATTATAATAATAGTGGTAAAAATTAATTTTTTCATAGTATGCCCCTACATGAACTCACACAAAATCTCATTACTGATGAAATATGCTTTAGGGCTTAATCTTATCAAGTTGTTTTTAATTTCTATAAAACCTGATCTCTTATATTTTTCAATCAGATTCCGATATTTGTCTATAAAGTCATTATTAAACTTAGTTCGAAATTTATCTAAATTCAATCCATTTACAGTTCTCAATTGTAACATTATATACTCTTTTTCATGGGTTTCGGGAGTGATCAATTCTTTCTCCGACATAATTTTACCCTGGTTTATTTTCTCCCGATATTTAATAAGATCATTCGGATTCATATATCTAAGACCCGGCAGATATCCCGATGCGGAAGGTCCCAACCCGATGTAATATTGATCGTTCCAGTAACTGATATTGTGTTGTGATTCTCTATTTTTAAGGGAAAAGTTAGAGATTTCATATTGATTATATCCTAAATTTAATAACATCTCACGGATAGAGAAATAGAATTCTGCCAAAATATTATCCTCCGGAATCTTATGCTTAAATTTAAACAATGAACTGCTTTTTTCCAGACCAAGTAAATAAGTCGAAATATGTTGTGGTTCAAGTTTAATTACCTGTTTTACAGAATGGATAACTTCTTCGATCCTCTGTCCAGGTAAACCGTACATCAAATCCAAAGAAATGTTATCAAAACCTGATTTTCGTATAATTCTAACTGCTTCTATTGTCTCAGAAGATTTATGTAAACGATTCAGCAGTTTTAATTCAGTGTCAAGAAAGGACTGAGCACCAAGACTGATCCTGTTCACCGGGAGTTCTTTCAGTTTCTGAAGATAATCTTCATTAACATCGATCGGATTCATTTCCAGAGTAATTTCAACAGTTTTATCAAGATTGAATCCGCGGAAAATATCCTGAAGTTGAGAAGAGGATAATAACGATGGTGTCCCACCTCCCAGGTAAATAGTAAGGGGTTTTATGAAAAAAACTTTGTGGAAACAGGAAATTTCCTTCAGCAGGGTCTCAACATAAAAACATCCGGATTCAGGATTAAAAGGAATGGAATAAAAATTACAATAGCTACATTTCCGATGACAAAAAGGGAAGTGGATATAGACATGCTGGATTTCTAATTTTTTCAATTTTCGGTTTCTATTCGGCAAGAGATTTCTTTTGAATCTTAATCAGTTGTTGTATACCCAGTTTAGCTGTTTTCAGCATTTTATCCAATTGCTTTTGAGAAAAAGCGGATCCTTCGGCAGTACCTTGCAATTCTACAAAATCACCGCTTTCTGTCATAACCACATTCATATCGACTTCCGCACTTGAATCTTCATCGTAATTAAGATCAAGGACAATTTCATCTTTTACTATGCCAACACTTATAGCAGCGACTAATTCCTGAAGTGGATTCTGAGTGATTTTTTTTTCTTTAATCATTTTCTGGAAAGCATCGTGTACTGCTATACAGGCACCGGTAATAGCTGCCGTTCTTGTGCCGCCATCTGCCTGAAGAACATCACAATCTACATATAAAGTGTAACCCGGTAATTTTGTCCTGTCGATCACGGATCTTAGAGCGCGACCTATTAATCTCTGGATTTCCAGACTTCGGGAGTTGGCTTTCCCCCGTTCACGGCGGAATCTCTGATTAGTAGCCCCTGGAATCATACTATATTCGGCTGTCAACCATCCTTCCGGAGGATCCGAATGTAGAAGAAATCCCGGCACATTTTCATCTATACTAACAGTACATATAACTTTAGTATTACCAGTCTCGATCAGAACTGATCCCTGAGGATAAAGCAGATAATTTCGGGTTATTCTAGTTTTTCGTTTCTTCATAATTCCCCAATTTCATAGAACACCTATTTTGTTTCCCGGTAATTTTTGAATTATATTATTCAATTCCAGAGAAAGTAATATTGTTGATAGTTTCCCGATATGTAAATTACTTTTGATCAACAACGAATCGAATTCGATAAAGGGTTTGTTCTGTTTAATTATTTCATAAACATGTTTTTCTTCCGAAGATAACTTCACTGGTGGTACATTCTTTTTATCAAGACTGAGATTATATTCTTCGAGGATATCTCTGACTGATGTAATGATCTTCGCTCCCTGTTTAATCAATTGATTAGGACCTTCCGCCTGGATTCTATTTATGTCTCCCGGCAATGCAAAAACATCACGGTTTTGATCCAAAGCGAATTTTGCCGTTAATAATGCTCCGCTTCGCTTTGAACCTTCTATCACAATAGTCCCGATTGCTACACCGCTGATCAATCTGTTGCGGGCAGGAAAATTCCATTTTTCGGGTTTGCTCCCCGGGATATATTCACTGATCAAAGCACCATTCTGAATGATTTTTGCGGCTAACTCCCTGTTCTGAGCAGGATAGATATAATCTACTCCTGTACCCAATACTGATATAGTTTTACCACCGACATCCAAAGCTCCGTAATGTGCCAAGGTGTCTATACCAAAGGCCATCCCACTCACAATAGTAAATCCTATTTCTGCAAGTTGAGATGCCAGTTTTCTGGTTATCAATTTTCCATAATTACTCGGATTCCGGGTCCCAACAATGGAAATTGAATTTAATAACAGGTCATTATCTAACTTCCCTCTATAGAAAATTAACGGTGGTGGATCATAAATTGATTTCAATCTTTCTGGAAAATTCTCATCAAGGATTGAAGTATATTTTATGTCGTATTTTTGGATAATATCGCTGATTTTCTGCCAATTATCTTCATCTGATTCATTCTTCAGGTAATTTATGGATACTGATGTTAAAAAGTCTGCCTGATCAAGAAGTGATCTATCCTGTTCCAGAAATTCTATTGGCTCTCCTATTAACTTTATTAACTTTACGGCTCTGGCATTACCTATTTCTGGAGTAGAAAGTAATTTAATCCAGGATTTTAAACGAGTATCTTCAGCTTTCATCGGAAGAGTGTATTTCCTCTTTTAAACTTGGGAAAATCAGTTTAAATGTGACTCCCGCCTTTACGTTATTTGTTACCATAATTACTGCATTATACTTTTCCAATACTTTTTTGACAATGAATAAACCCAAACCAGTTCTCCCTGTTTCTCCATATCTAAAATTCTCATCAAATATCCTGTCCAAAACATTTCCCGGAATCCCCTTACCATTATCAGAAAACTCGATGACAGTTCTATCATTTGATTTTGATACGGATATTTCAATCTTATCTGCATTTCCGTGCCTTATCGAATTTGATATAAGATTATCAAAAACCGAGATCAGGGCATCATTACTATTAAGATAACATTCACCATTTAAAGATATTTTAACACTGGGAAAATTCTTTCTGGATTGTTCAATAACATCCTCCAGATAAATTGATCTCAGATTATCTGATGAATCCATAAGGCTTTCAAGATCTCTCATTCGTTTGATAAGATCCGAACTTTTCCGTGTACGGTTGGCAATTTCACTGATATAGTTATCAGCTTTTGTATCGTTAAATAACCTTAGTGCACTGATAATTACTGAAAGATCGTTGGCAATATCATGTCTGAGAATTTTGTTGATCAAGGCAAAAAGTTCTTTACTGTTACTCAATTCTTTCGGGATCTTTTCAGCCTTTGTTATATCTCTGGAGATACCAACTATTCTATAAGGTTCTTCGTTTTCATCTTTTAACAGGAATGCTTTTTCATCGATCCATTTCAGAGA
>JAUVIJ010000239.1 GCA_030592835.1 Candidatus Cloacimonadota bacterium
ACTATCCCCGTGGCAAGCCAAGGAGTATTTTGCCAACTTTATTTAAGCAAGCTTAAACACGAATTTTCAATATTTAACCCCTCTGTCATTCACCGAATGACATCTCCTCTAAATCAGGGGAGAAAATATGGAAACCCCAACGCAAGCATTGAGGAATTCTTTTGATTAAAATAAGTTGAAATACAAATTTAATAAATAATTTCCTGCTACTACATAGAAAAAAGTTCCCAGTATTAAAAAAGGGCCGAATGGAAACTCTTTTTCCCGGTCATGCTTTAATATGATAAGTATAATAAGCGCCGCAGCAGATGAACAAAATATTGTAAAAACCATGCCTATAATACCTGTAAAACTTCCGATTGCTGTGATTAATTTTATATCTCCGCCACCAAGGCTGTCTTTCTTTAATATTATCCTGAAAACGTATGCCGTGAAAAGAAATATTATAAATCCCAGAAGTGCACCGGAGATCGAATAAAGCAATGTTATATCATTAGAAGGAAATAGTGAAAAAATAATCCCGATGATTATCAATGGAAGAGACAGGACATCGGGAACGATCTTCTTGAAAAGGTCGATAAAAAAAATTATTATCCCAAATGAAAAGAAAATAATATATTTAACAAAAAGAAATGAGAATCCAAAATGAACAAAGATGAGGATAAATATTATTGGAGTTAATATTTCTACGAGCAGATAGTGCCAGTGAATAGCATTTCCGCAGCTTTTACATTTTTTTCCCAGGACAATAAAACTAATAATGGGAATATTATTCCAGGGTTTTACCTTCACGCCACACTTGGGGCAATGAGAAGCTGGAAAGATTATCGATTCTTTTCTTGGGATTCTATAGATACAGACATTAAAGAAGCTTCCAAATGATGCTCCTGTAATTATTAAAAAAATATATATGATTAATTGCTCTGACATTTGAATAAAAAATGCTCGAGTTGGCGATTATCCAACCCGAGCAAGATAATATTGATCTTTTTATTTCATCCCGGAACTGATAGCCAGACCAAGGTTGAAGATCGGTAAATATGTGATTATAATGATAAAACCAACAATTCCAGCCATCAAAATAATCAGTATCGGTTCGATTAAAGATGTTAACCTGTCGATAACCGAATCAACGAATTTCTGGTGAAACTCAGCAGCTTTTTTCAGCAAACTATCCATCTCACCTGTTTCTTCACCGGTAGCTATTAATTGTAGAAGCGTTGGTGGAAAAACTTTAGTTTTCTTGAAAGCACCGGCAACACTATAGCCTTCTTTCACCATGATCCTTGCTTTTCGTACTGCAGATTCGACAACCGCATTCTGAACAACATTCTCCACTAATTCCATTGTTTCCATAATTGGAACACCGGCATACATCAGGATACTGAAAGTTCTGGAAAATTTACTCATTATCGAATTTTCCATCAGATTCCCTATTACCGGAAACCTGAGAATAATAGCATCAACAATATACCTTCCCTTATCTGAAAGATAAAATAAGAAAAAGCCCATACAAACTGCTAAAACACCCAGGAATGTAAGGAATACATGTTCTCTGACAATATTACTAATTGCGATTGCAGCCAAAGTGGGACCGGGAAGATCTGCATTAAAACTTTCATAAACACCGGCAAACATAGGAATGATAAAATAGAAAAGAATCCAGACAACAATAATTAAAAATCCAATAATAAATATCGGATAAGAAAGTGCTGACCACACCTTTCTTTTTGTATCTTCGATCTTCTCTAGGTAAATTGCCAGTTCATCAAAGATGGTGTGAAGAGTTCCGGAAACTTCCCCTGCTTTTACCAAAGAAATATATAAGGGATTAAAAACTCCAGGATGCAATTCCATAGCTTCCGATAAGCTGAATCCTTTTTTAATATCATTTGCCAGCTTGATCAGAACATTCCTGAATTTTTTGTTTTTCTCTTCCTTGCCTAAGTTCGAAAGTGATTTTTCTATTGTAAGTCCTGCTGAATACATTGTAGACAACTGTCTTGTAAAGAAGACAAGAGTTTTTAAACCGACTCCAGTTCTGATCTTGTATATCGTCAGCATCAACTTATCAAAGAGAGTCATTTTACCTTTGAAAGCACCCTCAGATGTAGATTTAACAGAAATTAATATACTGCCTTCTTTGGTAAGTTTATCGATAGCTTCATCCATAGTAGTAGCTTTGATAGTACCTTCTACCCGAAGTCCTTTGGCGTCTTTAACTATATATTGAAAACCTGCCATATATTTTCCTCTTTAGTTATTTACAAAATTAATCCGAAATAGTGAATTTAATAACTTCATGAATTGTTGTAATTCCCTGTTTCATTTTATGGATTCCGCTTTCGTGTAATGTCTGCATTCCGTTTTTAATAGCCGCATCGCGGATAACATCCTGGTTTTGTCCTTCAAAAATAAGTTTCCGAATATTAGAATTAACCTCAAGCATCTCAAAAATACCTGTCCTGCCGGAATAACCCGTGTTATTACAATGAACGCATCCTTTACCCTTTTTGAATTTCATCTCTTTGACTTCTTCCAAATTTAAGCCTGCATCAATTAGTTCAGATTCTTTAGGATCATAATCTGCCTTACAATGTGAACATATTTTTCTCACAAGTCGTTGAGCCATTACAAGATTTAATGAAGAAGCAACAAGATACGATGGTATGCCAATATCCAGAAGACGGGTTACGGTTGACGGTGCATCATTAGCATGCAGAGTTGTGAAA
>JAUVIJ010000076.1 GCA_030592835.1 Candidatus Cloacimonadota bacterium
ACTCCTGTCTTCTCTTTTCTCTTCCAATTCCAACCATCTATTGATCAAGGGTTCGAGGAGCTTTTCGATCTTGGATAATCTCTGTGAAATCCTGCTGAAATCTTTAACTGTCAGAACACCTGCTTCCGTTTCTATTTTTGTTTCGAGATTTCCTTTTTCTAATTCCAATTCTTTGATTGTTTTATTGATATTTCCAAGTTCTCTATTTTCTTTATTTGATAATTTTTTAGATCGGTTTGTCTTTTTTTTATTACTTAATATGTCTTTACCAACAGATTTCCGAGTTAAGATTTCTGTTTCCCGAAATCGTCGAACCAACAAATAATCCGAATAATTCCCCGGAAAGATCACGATCCCTTTTTCTTCGAAAATAAAAAGATAATCAACAACCCGATCCAGGAAGAATCTATCATGTGATACAACCAGCACACACCCTTTAAAGACATCTAGATAATCCTCCAGAATTTCAAGTGTATTGATATCAAGATCGTTGGTAGGTTCATCCAGGATGATAAAATTACTACCGAACATCAGTGATTTCAAGATGTGAAGTCTTTTTCGTTCTCCTCCGGAAAGGCTACTTATCCTGTTCTGTTGCATCTTTTTTGGGAAAAGCATTTTTCCCAGCATATCGGAAGCGGAATGAAGAGTTCCGTCTGCCATACGGATATTGTCTGCCTGCTCCCTGATGTAGTCCAGAACTGACATGTCTTTCTTGAAATTTAGAGTTTCCTGACGAAAGTAGGAAAAATGAGTATTGTAACCGACCTTCACTTTACCGGAGCTCGGTAGTTCTTCACCAGTGATTAACCTCAGTAACGTAGTTTTTCCACAACCGTTGAAACCGATTATTCCTATCCGATCGAGTTTTTGGAAATTGTAGTTGAAATTCTTAAATAGAGAATTTTCATCATAAGTTTTACCAATATTCCTTAATTCCAGGATCGATTTTCCCAATCTTTTCTGCTGGAAGGAAATTTCCAGTTCTTTCGTTTCCGTCAGATAAGATTTATCGATCAACTCCTTCACTCTGTCCAGATGATCCTTGGGTTTTGTTGTCCGAGCTTTAGCTCCCCGATGCAGCCATTTAATTTCTTTTTTTAACTGGGTCAGTCTTCTGGTTTCCTTACTTTGCAAATCTGCTAATTGTAGCTCTTTTTTCTTTAAATACTGGGAATAATTTCCTGAATATTGACGTAATTTCCCCTCTTCCAGTTCAAATATTTTTTTACAAACACTATCGAGAAAATATCTATCATGAGTCACGAAAATAACAGCACCTTGATAGGCTGTCAGATATTCCTGGAACCACTCTATTGTATCGATATCGAGGTGATTGGTCGGTTCATCGAGAATTAGTGATTTTGGTTCATCGATCAAACACCTCGCCAGGTCCAGTCGACGTTTTTGACCACCAGATAATATGGAGGTCTTCACATTCAGATCTCTGAATCCTAATTTTGTCAGGATGGATTTAGCCTTAAATTCGTAATCCCAGCCCTGGCAGGTATCCAGTTCTGTGATCATGTCCTGTTGCTGCTGTTCCAATTGCTTAGTATAATTCCGTTCCAGCCTGATCTGATTGTCGTGGTATTTACGTAATAATTTGAAAACATGATGATCGCTGAAATAGACCTGTTCAAATATAGTCAGAGATCCGTCCAGGTTGGCGATCTGGGGAAGATAACCAATTGTAAGATCTGATTTAAGGGTAACCTTGCCGCTATCAGCAGTTTCCTTTTTTACAAGGATCTTCAGTAAAGTTGATTTTCCACAACCGTTAATACCGATCAGACCGATTTTGTCATCTTTCTCAATACCAAAGCTTGCTTCGGCACATATTGATTTGTCAGCAAATCGTTTATTGAGATTTTCAACGGAGATGATGTTTTTAGACACGGGTTACATTACCTTCATTATTCAGAATGTTAAACATCTTATCATGTATCAAGCCATTGGAGGCGAGAATGGTAGATTTTCTGCAATTCCAAGTCTGTTTGTTAAAATCCGTGATCGTACCTCCAGCTTCGGAAAGTATCAAACTTCCGGCTGCTGTATCCCAAGGTTTCAGTTTTCTTTCAAAAAAACCATCAAAACGACCACAAGCAAGATAACAGAGATCAACAGCCGCAGCACCAACTCTTCTAACTCCCTGACATTTTTTCATAAAAGCCAGGTATTCCCTGATATAAAAATCACCTCGCTGCCAGCGGTCGTAAGGGAATCCTGTAGCGATCAAACTTCTATCGAGAGAAGCAGTATCTGATGTCGAAATCTCTGTATCATTCAGATAAGCACCTTTTCCTTTTTCAGCAAAGAATAGTTCCTTCAGAATTGGATTATAGACTACTGCCAGGATCATTTCACCGGATCTCTCAAAGCCTATGGAAACAGCTACAAAGGGAAATCGATGGGTGAAATTTGTTGTGCCGTCAAGAGGATCGATTATCCATATATTCCTGGATTCTCTGAATTCAATACTATTTTCTTCCGTCAGTATTCCATCCTCCGGGAAATCCCTTGTGATCATATCCACCAGTAATTTTTCCGATTGATAATCAGTTTCTGTAACAAGATTAATATCTCCCTTATGTTCTACCCGAGATAATCTGGAATTATACCCTGCACTTATGATTTTTCCTGCTTGTAAAGCCATGTTCTTGAGATCTTCTATACTAACTGACATAAATTATCCTTTTAACCCAGATAATGCAACAGAACTTTGCAAATAGCATCGATAAACCTTATGCCTATAAATCTTTTATGTGTGAGTGATTCAAAAAATTATTTCTGAATATCTTTATGATTTGCACATTCCGAATGCTTTCGGAACTAAATCATTCCCCTATAAAATATTACTACTATTCAATAAACCTCTACGGCATTATCTGAGTTTAAATAAAATGGCAACTTCTACCCGGATTTTCATTTGTCAAATTTGTTTTTATGTTGATGAACTTCACTATAAAAAAATTGACAGATTTTATTCATAAATTTATGAATCCCATTCATTTTTAAATAAGGAGAAAATTATGCAATTGCATTTAAGATTTATTGAAGTAGCCAAACAAAATGCCAAGAAAATAGCAATTCGAGATCAAGCGCTGGGTAAAGATCTAACTTATGAGCGTTTGTTATTAGCTTCTCTGATACTTTCCAAGATATTCCGCAAATACAAGGGGCAATATCTGGGAATAATGATTCCTGTATCTGCCGGATGTATGCTATCCGTAATCGGTTCTCTGATGGCAGGGAAAATTCCGGTAATGATAAATTATGCTACAGGAGCCAGGGAAAACTCTATCTACGCTCAAGAAAAATGCAGTTTTAAGACTATTATAACCAGTAAAAAATTACTGGCAAAGCTAAAGGTTGAACCGATAGACGGTATGATTTATCTGGAAGATATTATGGCTTCAATTAAACTGGGGAATAAATTAGGAGCCCTGGTTAAAAGCAAATTTTCCGCCGGTATAATAAAAGCTTCGGTTCACCACGGCTCGGAAGAAGAAACATCTGTGATCCTCTTCACCAGCGGCAGTGAAAAAGAGCCCAAAGCAGTACAATTAACCCATAAGAACATCATGCATAATATCATTAATATTCCTAAAATTATTGAAATCATGGAAAATGATATATTCATCGGGTTTCTTCCTCTCTTTCATATTTTCGGTCTGACCACGAATTTCTGGTTACCTTTACTGTTAGGATGTGAGATTGTCACTCACCCCAATCCACTGGAATACAAAGCAATAGTCGATTCGATCATTAAGTATAAAGTAACGATATTAATCGGTACCCCAACCTTCATGTATGGTTATCTGAAAAAAGCCAAACCCCAGGAGCTTTCTTCAATCAAATATGCTATAGCTGGAGCGGATAAACTTCCTGAAAAACTCAGAAATGCTTATCTGAAGGAACATGGTATCGAAGTGCTGGAAGGTTACGGAGCTACCGAAACCAGTCCGGTAATATCAGTTAATGTACCGGGGGCTGTAAAACCCGGAAGTGTTGGAAAACCGCTTCCCGGAGTTCAGGTTAAGATCCTCGATCGGGAAACCGACAAAGAGCTTTCTGCAGGAGAGGAAGGTAAAATAGTTGTCAAAGGCGATCTGGTCTCGAAAGGATATCTCGGTGATCTGGAAGAGACATCTTTACATGTTCATAATGGCTGGTATTTTACCGGGGA
This sequence comes from Candidatus Cloacimonadota bacterium, assembly GCA_030592835.1. Taxonomy (GTDB): domain Bacteria; phylum Cloacimonadota; class Cloacimonadia; order Cloacimonadales; family TCS61; genus JAUVIJ01. Next base: position 4,190 of record JAUVIJ010000076.1, read on the forward strand.
TATGGGCGTTCTAGATGAAGATGGATACCTCTGGCATCGTGGCCGTCTGAAGAGATTCGTCAAGGTTGGAGGAGAGATGATTTCTCTGGTCAAAGTTGAGGGTATCCTGAACCAGTTATTGCCAGAAGAGGTAATATGTTGTGTAGTGGATGTTCCCAATCCTACAAAGGGGGCTGATATTGTAGCAGCAGTTACAACAGGAGAGATCGATAAGAAAAAAATAATTAAGCTGATGAGAAAGGTTCTTCCTGCAATCGCTATTCCCAAAGAATTTTACGTAATTGAGGATATACCTCTTATGGGAAGCGGTAAAGTTGCTTTCAGAGAGGTTGAACAACTCTGTAGAGATATGCAGGAAAACGGGAATCCGCCCACTATTTAAAATAATTGATAAATTTTCTTCTTAATTTTCTCCAGCGTTGATAAAATTCTACAAAAGGGAATAAACGCTGGAGATTTTTATTTTCTTTACAATAAAGAGTTAAGAAACTGTTTTCATGTTCCTTCCAATATAATCTTGTGATATCTTTCATCCTTCTAAAACTGGAAATATTATGATAGAATCGCGCTCTATTGAGATCTATCAGGAGTAATCGGTAAGATGTTTTAGATTCAGTTAGCAGGAAATTAGCCAGGTTCAAATCCCGGTGTATCATGCCTGAATTATGCATTATTAAAACATAATCCGCTACTTTTTTAATGATCTGTCTTATCAACTGTGGGTCAGGTTTCTCTTTTCGAAGTATTCTTTTTACTTTCTTGAATTGTTCGATTCTTTCAGTAATATAAATACCCTGTCTGATTAGTCTGAATTTTCTTTTAACCAGCCAGGCGAAAGGCAAAGGAGTATCCAGTCCTCTAGATTGCAAAAAACATGCAGAATTGAATGATCTTTCGGCTTTAGATTTCTTAAATAGACCAATGAAATTTCTCCAGAATCCTTTCGGTTCAAATACTTTACAGGTTAGCTCATTAATACCCAGGAAATGAGAGGGAAGCTTCCAATGGATGAATTTGGATCTCTTATTTTTATTCAGGACATGGGGGACAATATTTTCTTTCCGGAATTGGTTAAATCCATCGATCAGGAAATCATATATGTCTGGATGACAATATCCTTGATATCCGGCAATATTTATTTTGCGGTAGTTCTTAAAGAAGTCAGATTCCATCGATCCGGTATAAAATATTTCTTTCATGATCAGAAATTAATTTCCAGACCTACCTGATTATAACCAAAATTGAATTTAATCCTGTCCGACTGATGTTGTTGGCACAATATATAACTCACTGCACTGCCCATAATTGCTCCAACCAGAACATCTGAAGGGAAATGTTGGGCAGATGCTGCTCTGAGTACACCGGTAGCAGTTGAACCTCCGAATAAAAGAACTGCTAGTGGAATACTACCACCATAATTATCAACATAATAATAATAAGCAAAAACAGATGTCGAGAAAGCTGTGGATGTATGTGAAGAATAAAAGGAGTGCAGACTTCCTCTTGTGCTCTTACTATTTTTGGAAGAATAAAGATAAGGTCTTTCCCGGTTAACCAGCGTTTTCGTCCATTTACAGATTGCTGACTGAGTCATCAGGATTTTTGAGAGAACCATAAGATTATCCCAGTAGTAATCATCATCGTAAACAGTTATCAGGCTGGCACCCAGGGTAAAATAGATAGTGTAATCACTCCAGTCCTTCAGTTTCTGATCAGGATCGAATTCTATCCAGCGATCGAACCAGGGCACATCTGTTTTTTCCAGTTCAGTAATTTCATTTTCCGTAAGTGGATTGGTCAATTGACGGTCGAAATAATTATTGCTCAGTTCTATAGTTGATATTCCCAGCATATAGAAGAAATAATTAGTTCGATCTACCTCAAAAGTCTGAGCAATGAGATATCTGCAAGAAATTAAAATCAGCAAGACCAGGCAGAATTTTGTATTCAAAATATAGAATTCTCCTAACTTAAGCCAAGGTGGCTACTATAACAGCTTTGATAGTATGCATTCTATTTTCCGCTTCATCGAATACAACTGAAGCATCACTTTCAAAGACCGTATCTGTTACTTCCATCTCCTTGATCCCGAAGTCATTGAACAAATTTTTACCGACTCTGGTTTCAATATTATGGAAGGAAGGCAGACAATGCATGAAAATGGTAGATGTTTTGCCCGTTTTTGCCATCAGCGATGAATTTACCTGATAAGGCTGGAGCAGATTGATCCTCTGTTTCCAGACTTCAGCCGGCTCACCCATGGAAACCCAGACATCGGTATAGATAATATCAGCTCCTGCAACCCCCTGATCAACTTCAGTCGTGATCGTGATTTTAGCTCCGGAAGCCTCTGCGATCACCTTACACTGATTCACCAGTTGTGGTTCAGGTTGAACCTCTGCTGGGGCAACTATCCTCATGTCCATTCCGAGTTTTGCACCTCCGATCATGAGAGAATTGGCCATATTATTCCTGCCATCACCAATATAGACAAACACCATTTCCCGAAATGGCTTATTCAAATGCTCTTTTGCAGTAAGAAAATCTGCCAGCACCTGAGTGGGATGATATTCATTTGTTAGACCATTCCAGACCGGAACACCGGCATACTTACCGAGTTCTTCCACAATCTCCTGACCGAATCCCCTGTATTCGATACCGTCATACATTCTTCCCAGTACCCGGGCTGTATCTTTCATTGTTTCTTTATGTCCAATCTGACTACCGGTCGGACCGAGATAGGTGACATGGGCTCCCTGGTCAAATGCTGCTACTTCAAAGGCACACCTGGTTCTTGTAGATGCTTTTTCGAAAATAAGAGCAATATTTTTACCTTTCAGTAACTGTTTTTCCGTTCCATCGGATTTGGCTCTTTTGAAGTTTGCAGCCATGTCAATGAGATATTCGATTTCTTCAGCAGTGAAATCAAGTAATTTCAAAAAATTTCGGTTTTTCAAATTCTGTATCATCATGTTCTCCCAATCTTGTTTTGAGTTTAAAAAATTAAGATCATTGTTTTAGGCAAGTTCTTTATCAAACCTCTACCGCATTATCTGGGTTGAACACAAAAAAGCGGAAATCCGACCGGATCTCCGCTTCTGTTAACAGGAAAGTATGATTATTTAACCAGTAGCATTTTCTGAGATGTAATCCCGGATGTTGTTTTTAATCTGGCAAAATAAATACCACTGGCTACGTTAGAACCATCATTGGCTTTTCCGTCCCAGATAAAGGTGTTATCAGTAATAATCTCACTCCGAACGATCGTTCTGACTAATTGTCCTTTCAAATTGTAAACACTTAGGTCAACCGGATGATTCTGATCTTCAGCAGTTAGCTGCAAAGCGATTGAAGTACTGGGATTAAAAGGATTGGGATAAACATCGATAATATTTCCGATTGCTGCAGGAATGTTATTTTCTTCTGATCCTGTCGTGGCATATCCTGAACCACCGTAGGCTCCCATGTCATTTATCAGAGTTCCCATGGCGGGATAAAGAGGATTACCAGGGTTTTCAGGATCTTCCATATCATAAAATACGGGATCGGGATTACCGGTATCGATACAGGGAGATCCTTCCTGAAGAAACCAGGATGCCAACAATCCGTTATAATCATTACCACTGCCTTCGCTTGGATCTTCGAATATGGGATCTTCATCGATATTACCCGTTCCTGCATATCCACCGGTAACACAGGAATATTCCACCGACACATTGCTGTTATAAGCGAAGAAGATCTCGCTGTTATCTTTCAAGACGATGCTGTTGAACATCTCTAAATCAGATGATGAGACATAGAATTCATACTGAGCATCGTTGTTGGCAAAGGTATTATTTAACACATAGGCATAGGATCCTTCTTTGATGATTAGGGAACCATAAAGAAGTGATTCATTATTTACAAATACGTTGTTAAAAATGTTAACGATCGAGTTCTCAGTACCTATCCCTCCTGTAGAAGCATAAGAAGAATTGTTAGAAAAATAATTGTATCCAATAAAGACTTGATCGGATTCTATAACTTTTATCGAAGCCGGCTGTGTATTGGTATGATTATCATAGAAATTACATCCATTAACGATTACATTTGAATTATCAATTGTCAGGGCACTATAATCACAATTAATAAATCCACATCCTATCAATTGATTATCTTCTGAAGTATTTTTGAATTCTATACCCTGCCAGGTATCATCAGAATTAAACAGAATATG
>JAUVIJ010000036.1 GCA_030592835.1 Candidatus Cloacimonadota bacterium
AAAAACTAATCGCGGTGAAAAGATCTGGAATTAAGAATGTAATCCTGCCGCGTAAGAACGAACCAAATCTGAGTGAGATCCAGGAAGAAATCAAAAAAGGACTTAACATCATGCTTATGGATGATGTCGGAGATGTCCTTGAATACGCACTTATAAAATAACACATCCTCATGGATTTCAAGATTCTTCAGGAAACAAAACTCGACGATAAATCCATCCGGATAATTATCGAGACAGAAGAATCAGACCTCGTCTATCTGGGATATATCCTGGAAACAATGGAAGGCTGGTGCAATTATACTACAATATCCAAAAATCCTACTCGGATTGCTGTTGATACCAATATAGATTATTTATCTGACCTGAAAGAATTGCTCCAGTTACTTAAAATCTGGCAATTCTAATCAATCAATATATTCAGAAAATAATTTAAACCGTCTTTAATATTAATTATATTAAACATAAAATTAATTATATTAATATTTATATTGACAATTTTAATCATAAAACAATTATGGATACATAATATGGAGGTTGATATGAATGTTGGTCTGAAAAAATGTCCGGTCTGCAATTCAGATCTGGAGATCAGGGAGTACCAATGTGGGCATTGTGATACAATAATAAAGGGTAAATTCAGGATTGGAGATCTATCGTCATTAACACCGACTCAGCAGGAATTTGTAAAGATCTTCCTTTGCAGCGAGGGAAATATCAAAGAAGTTGAAAAGATCATGGATATATCTTATCCTACAGTTAAGAACAGATTGGCTGAGATTGCCCGTGTGTTATGTTCGAAAACAAGGGTAAAAGATGAGATTTCTGAAAGCATACTGGATGAAATCGATCAAGGAAGGATATCTGTGAAAGAAGCCCTAGTTAAGTTTAGGAAAAGGAGTAAAAATGATTAGAATTGAAAAGAAATTGAAAAGTGAGACTAGAAGTAATCTCGAGTTAAAATTAGAGTCCCGGAATCTCGGGATTAAAGTTGAAGGCTGGGATAAGGAACATACCGAGTTTGATATCAAATTGGAATATGAATCGGATTCAGGAAGTGAAATAATTCTGGAAGATGTGATCAAAACAAATTATGAATCTGATGCCAATCTTCTCACAATCGAAATCGAAAATGTTGAACATGTTAAAACGTTAAAAGCTGATCTACGTTTATTAGTCCCGAAATTAACAGAAACCGAAGGAAATCTGGAAAACGGACCGATTAGAATTTCAGGACTTGAGGGAACCCAGAAGATCAGCAGTGAAAACGGTCTGATAAAGCTTCAGGATTGTCGGGGAGAACTGCACCTGCAAAACGAGAATGGATCCCTGAAGATAAATGATCATGTCGGAGATATCACAGCCAGTACGGAAAACGGAGCTTTTGTTATCAAGAACTGTCAGGGAATTTTCAAGATCACAACTGAAAACGGTGTTGTTAAAAGCTATAATTCTGCAGGTAAACTGGATTTAATTGGTGAGAACAATGTAGTAAAGGTATTGGATTCAAAATTCGATCAGGTTGATATCAAAAGTGAAAATGGCAGTATTTACTACGAGTTTGCTGAAATCTCTGCTGGTTCTTTCAAATTTTCCAATATTAATGGCAGGATACAGTTGATCATCCCGGATAAGATCCCTGTTTCTCTGGAAGCTGTTAATGGTAATGGACGGATCAATATCGGGGTGAAAGGTGAGTACGAACGTAGCTCAGAACATGGGAAAGCCAAGGTGATCATGATGAGGGGCAATGGTAATGTAAAGATCCGTGCCGAGAACGAACAAGGAAGTATCAATATATCCGATACAGCGATGAAAACCCGGAAGACTTTCAAATTTTCAGGAATTTCCGATATGATAAACAATATAATGGATTCTATTCCTGAACAGGAATTGGAAAAAGCAGACGAATCTATAGAGAGAGTAAAGATGAAGATCAAGAGCATCGATTTTAAAGGGATTGAACAGAAAGTGCAGGCAGCCATGAATAAAGTCGATGAAGCTATATCCTCTGAATTCACCAGCGATAAGAACCGTGAGATCTTGGCAAAGGTCAAAATCAAAGTCGATAAAGCTTTGGGAGGGATCCAGGAGACGTTCAGGAAAACAGAGGATCAAAATGAAAAAGAAGAACAAAGCCGCTTAAAAATACTGAAAATGGTTGAGGAAGGAAAAATAACAGTTGATGAAGCTGAAAAACTGTTAGCCGCATTGGGAATAAAAAAATGAAGGAAAAGAGAAAGGTTCTGGATCTTCTGGCGCAGAAGAAAATATCTGCAGAAGAGGCTAACGACTTACTGAAATCTCTTGAAGGGAAACAGGAGAAGGCAGTATCAGCGAGAAAACTGGTACTGGAGATCAGGCAGCAGAAAGGATTGAAAGCTCACTTCCGGATTGCTATACCCTTGATTATAACTAAAATGTTTCGCAGTTCTTTGACATCTGCCATCGAGTGGTCTGCAGAGTTTGGAGAATCAGAGTTTGACCTGAATGCACTGAACTGGAATGAGATAATATCGATGGCATCATCGGGTGACCTTGGGGACATAGTGAACTTAAACTTCGAACAGGGTGAAGACACTCCTTTCAGTCTGAGGATTTTCGTAGAATAAAAATCTATTGAAACTGCCTTGTTTTCGCAAGGCAGTTTTTTATTTCATCTGGGTTTAAGAGATGTTTTATAAAAAATATCCGAACCTTTCTCTATCTCGATTGTTATATAAATGAGAGCATTAAAAAAGGATGGTAAATGGAATCAAAAGAAATTTCAAATGAAGAACTTATCGAATCGATTCCCAAATTAAAATTTTATATCAGAACTTTTATTCGTGATGAAAATTCAGTCGATGATATCCTGCAGGAAACATTGATTTCAGCTCTTTCCAAACTTATCGAGCTTGAAGAACCTTATAATATCTTTGGTTGGCTCAGGACAGTTGCCAGAAACAAATGTCTGAATTTTCTCAAGAGTCAAAAAAAGATGATTAGATTCAATAACATTCCGGAAAGATATTTTTCCATGGAACTGGATAGCGCTGAAAATGAGAATGAAGACCGGCTTGTGAGTTCTTTGAATAACCTACCAGATTCACAAAAATACATCGTGAAGATGAAATATTTCACACATCATTCTATCAAGGAAATCAGTAAGTTATTCAAGATTCCGGAAGGAACAGTTAAACGCAGACTTTTTGATGCTCGTAAAAATTTGAAAAAGGATATGGAGATGAAGAAAGAAAAAGGAAAAAAAACAAAAAGAATTGCACCTGAAATTAAGATCGTTCCTAAAAAGGAAAGCAAAATAAAGTCTGTAAAAAGACTGGGTTATGGACTTTGTTTCGGAGCACCACTTGCAGGAATCGGTGATGTAGAAGTATGTGATGCCTATGAATATCCTGGCAGAATATTTGTATATCGAGCTAATTCTAAAGTAAACAGGAAAGCAATGATGCTGGGTTCTGAAGTTTGGGAAGTTGTTAATGAATACGAAAAACGGGAAGGTGAACATTCCAGATTTCTTTACTATACATTTGATGAAAAAGAAATTTCAATGCCTTTTCGTATTATGAATTTTTCTCCTGAATTAAGGATCGATATTGACCAAAAAGAGTTGGTTGGTCCTTCGGAACTTGAAATTAGAACAGGTGAGTTTGTTGAACCTGAAAAGGACAATGAGATCAGAGTTATTGATGTTGTAGATGTGAAAATAGGAGATAAAGAATATAAAGATGTTATTCGTAAGAAATATAGTTCTGATGATTATCACGGAAGATGTTATACGGAAGAGTTTTACAATTCCGAAGGACGGGAAATACTTCAAAGAAATTATATCGGAGAGAATTGGAAAATGGGTGGATTTGTAACCTGGGAAAAATGGAAAGATTCTCTGGAAATCGAGTTCAAAGGAGAAAATTTCAGGTTGTGGTTCGAATTTATTTTGATCGATCGTTATACTGAAAAGTGATTAACCACCTATCTACGCTAAAGCCAAGCCAAGGTAGGAGAAAACATAATGGTATGAGAAAATATCATACGAAAAGTCATTAATAAATTCAACAAATAATTTTTTGTTAACTCTCTAAATATTTTTTATTATTATATTATCTTTTTCAAACTTCCAGGTCGATAAGCTGTAATCCCGCAGCCAGGTATAACAACCCCCCGATAAGAAAAGTGATGAAAAAAAGCCCCAGAACCAGATAGAACAGCATTTTTAACCTTTCAGTAAGGGTTTTGGTAACATTACAACGAAGATAATAAGACTCTACCAGGAAATAGATTGATCCACAAAAACCGATGAAAAAGATCAGGGTTCCAACCACGAGATAAAACAAGGTAAGATTGAAACTTGTGCTTGAGATTATATGATAGAATACATACACCAGGCTCAGATAGATGCTGAGAAGAATTAGAGGAACCAACCAGTATTTTTTAATCCCTCTGATGATCCATGAAATAGAGATGCCCTGAAAAAATTTGATCATGAAAGTGATCATAGGGACAAGCACGATCAGTGATCTGAGATAGATGATCAGGGGAAGAAATTTAAATCTGAAAAGATAACCAAAGAGATTTATTGCCAGGGCTAACAGTAAAAATGCGATCAGACGGCTGATTATCAGCTCAGTTTTATTAATAGGTTTTCTGATCTTTTTACCAGAAGAGAAAAAACTTTTAATTTGGTAATGGATATTGTAAAAAAAGGTCATCCATCAAACTCCGATCATTGTTCTGTGAACAGGATCAAGAAGATAACTGCGATCATCCCAGTTTGTATCAGAGGATAAATTCATAACCGGCAAAGATGTGAAAATCAGATTTAATCCCCGTTATAGGACCTTTGAAACTGCCGCCAATCTGCATCATCAAACCTTTGTGATTCCTGAATTTGAAATCGTATTCAAACTTGGATTTTTTCTTTTCGGTCTGGGTCCATTTGATAGTAGATCCCCAGGATTCATTGGAAAAATGAAAACCCAGCAGAGGGCGTATCATATTAAGTTTGGATTTTAAATTTTCTTTTCGATCCAGGTAATAAATATAAGTGTTTCTGATCCCGCCCAGAAATCCATAGATGAAATACTTACTGCCTTCAGTTCGATTAGAAAAGTTATGGATATATCCTTCATGATAACGCAGGTCTTGAAATTCATTATTATAGCTGTGAATTTTGAGGAATGTACCCCCTCCAATACCGAAATTATAATAGATATTGAAGATATCAGCATCGATATTGAACCCGATTATCGGACTTTGATGATCAAAATTCGGATATTGATAATAATGAGCTGCCGATGTCAAAATAATCCGGGCATTGATATTATCCGGAAATATCGGAGAAAAATGTAACATTATGATTAGAAGTAAAAGAACAAATAACTCTTTAGATTTCATTATTATTATTTTCCTGGTCCAGGATAAGATCACTGTAAGATCCTGCGATAAGATCAGCCTGTTTGATCTTAAATAGATCCATGTATAAGAAGCATTGTTTCAGAAGATCTTCTTCGCAGACTTTATCCGGATTTCCCTGAGCTTCGATCTCAACAAAAGCACCTAATTGTTTTACCTCGTCAAGGTGAATTTTTACATTATCGATATAATATATTTCTCTTTTCTTTTCTACAATTACTCTGACACCTAACAGTTTTATGAGTATTTCTTTCAACTCCTTATACGAACCGGATCTGTGGATTATTACCTCAGATTTTTTAGGAGTGGGACTGTCAGGACGATGATAATAGATCAAACCCTGTTCAATATTACCTTCTCTTATCTTCAGTCTTCCCTGGCGAACTTTAAAGTAAGTATCCTTCTGGATATCAATCCCTTTGAAATCAGCCCGAAGTTGCTTCAGGATCTGCAGGACCATATTCTGATCAGCCGATTTAGCCTTTATCTCAATATTGATCTTTTTCATACGATCGTATAAATATTCCTGATGGAATGAATTTGCATCTCAGGTTATCATCCAATTAAGTAGAGATCAAAAATCTAAAAAAATATTAATCAAAGTAATTTATAGGTCAGACCGAGGGCAAGGGTCTGCTTAAATTGAATTTCATCAATACTGTTTTCTTCGAAATCATAATCTGTTTCATTGTAGATCATATTCACGTATAGATTTAAATTGATGAGTTTAGTCAGACTGGCACTGAGAATATTCTCCCACGTTAACCGGGGAGTTTTCCAGTCATCTTCATAATCGGTACCTTCCAGATCTTCGGATTCCGAATAATAAAGGGCTTTATAAATATTTAGTTTGCTGTTGAGATTAATGGTTTCCCCAGTCAGGATGGTTTTATATTCGGCTATAAATTCCAGACCTCCGTCATTAGTGTTTTCAATATCTTCTCTTTGATTGAGATACTGTTTGAATGAAAATCCTAATCGGGTTCCGAATTCTTTTTTGTCTTCTTTAAAAAAAACTTTAGCCATTCCAAGGCTTTCAGTGATCTTGTTCGAATTCAGCGGTTTGGTTTCTAAACCGGGAACCTGATCCAGAAACTGGCTCTCCCAGCGACCACTGAGATAAGGATCGACAAATGCACTTAGAGTAAATCTTAATATCGATTCAAAGTCAATCAGATCTGTGGTTTTATCAGGCTTTGTCCAATTCTTATCCCCGGAATTGTCTACATACTGACTATGGGTCTGTCCGAAAGCAAGTTTCAAGGTGTTTTTGTTATGTATTATAGTATTTAGTTGTTTCTCTGCCAGTAGATTTGCATTTGTTGCCCAGGATATGGAGCCTTTTTCTTCTCCAGCCCAGTTATCACTATAGGCATTCTGGTTCATGGAGAAAGACAAATCTGCTTCAATCTTCCAGGATTCAGAGAAAAGGTTGAATGTTGCTGTAAACAACACAATTATTACAAGACAATATTTCATTGATCCTCCAATTTCTTAGTTTTATGAAAATAAGATTTCTAAAAAATAATTACGCAGATTTCCTACAAGTTATAAATCAGTTTCTTCTTCATGATTTTAGCAGATTGAATTTCAGAATGCAACATCTGCGAGTTCATTTCCACTCTCTTTCGATATATTGAATAAATACATTAATCTTACTACCAAGTATATCATAACTCTCTATTAAATCGTTTTAATTTATTGCTGGGATAGTTTAGTAGGTAAGTCTGTAACCCGATTCGGGTTATATACATTTAAAACTTATAAGAGCCAATAAATTCCAAATACAAATAATGAAATAACAAACGAACTGATGCTTTGATTCGTTTTGAATTTGAAATTTTGATTATTGTTATTTATTTGTTTTTTGTCGTTTGAATTTTGAGTTTTCACCTCAGTGTTCAATTCTCGGGATTTTATCCAAACCTTCAAAGTTTCAAATACGCCACGGCGCACAAGTGTTCCGATTTAGTCTCACTCATAATTTTTTAATATTTTCCTTTCTCAACTTCTAAACTTCTCAACCAATTAACCTGCCTGTCACGGCAGCTGCCGGAGAAGAAGGACAACTCGCAACTCTACTCCTAACCCGTAACTCTATTCCCAACCCAGATTACCCAAAAATAGATTCAATTACAGGTTTGATATCATAAGCTTCGACGGGTTTTCGCAAATAGGCTACAGGTTTGATCTTCTCCGCCCGATCATACATATTATTTCCATCATATCCGGTCATGAAAATGATTGGAATGTTTTTAAAAGCAATTATTTCCTTTGCAGCTTCAATCCCATCCATTGCGCTGGATAGATAAATATCCATTAGGATAATATCGGGTTCTTTTTCCTTTGCCAGGATTACGGATTCTTCTCCAGATGATACAAAGCCACATACTTCATAACCTTCATCTTCGAGATCCATTTTCAAACATTGTGCGATCATCGCTTCATCTTCTACAATCAGGATTTTGATTTTTTTCTTCATTTAACTTTCCTCTATAACACGATTCTCTTTAGATTGAACTTCATACTCCGGCAGATGAGTACTTGCCAACTCATATACTTTTTCTGAATTTTTGATATTATTCATAGCTATTTACTTAAAATCACAAATAACAAATCCCAAAAAACAAACAAATTCCAAATACAAATAATGAAATAACAAACGAACCAATGCTTTAATTCGTTTCAAATATCAATTTTGTTTTACTCAAAATTTTTGTTAATATTTTTCCTTCTCAACTACTAAACCACTAAATTTCTAAACCTCTAAACTTCTCAACAACTTGCCAACTCATATACTTTTTCTGAATCTTTGATATTATTCATAGCTATTTACTTAAAATCACAAAAAACAATTATCAAATAACAAATAAATTCCAAATACAAATAATGAAATAACAAACGAACCAATGCTTTAATTCGTTTCAAATATCAATTTTGTTTTACTCAAAATTTTTGTTAATATTTTTCCTTCTCAACCTCTCGTCCTCTAAACCGCTAAACTTCTCAATCACCATTTCAAACCCGTCTTTTATGCAGATCATCTATAAATCTGAAATGCCATTTCATACCATTTTCCAGATCATAACTAATTTTACCTTTTAGCTGATATTCTAAGAGAGCATACACTGTTTGAAGCCCCATAGTTTTAACAGTTTTAGGATCAAAATCATCCGGAACACCAACTCCATTATCACAAATATCAATATTTATCTGTCCATTATCATCTTTAAATAATCGAATGGAAATTTCACCTTTTGTATTATTCGGAAAGGCGTGTTTAATTATATTAGTGATCAGTTCATTCAGAATTAATCCGCAGGGTATGGCAGAATCGATCAATACAAACACTTCTTTTAGATCCAGATTATATGAGATCAATTCGGATTGAACTCCATAACTTCTCATCAGCAAATTGATAAGATCTTCAATATATTCTTTCAAATTGATATGTGACAGATCTTTTGCTCGATATAATTTTTCGTGAACAAGTGCCATGGCTTTGATCTTATTAATTATCTCTCTAAATGTATTATGAACAAATTCGTTGTCTGAGCGCTTCGATTGCATCGAGAGCAAAGAAGAGATCACCTGCATATTATTCTTTGTCCTGTGGTATATTTCTTGAAGAAGAGCATTTTTTTCTTTCAGATCTTTCTTTATCTGCTCCTCTGCTTGTTTACGCTTAGTGATATCATGTCCAATAACAACGATACCTTTTCGTTCACTTCCCGGATAAGAAACAGGCACTTTAGTCACATCGAAAACCTGGATTGAACCATCGGAATCAGGAATCGTCTCTTCTCCATGAATAAGACTACCCTCCTTCCAGACTTTTGCATCGCTTTCTTTGCAAGTAAGAAATGAACCTCTAAGCTTACTGTTGAATTCTGCTAATTCGTAATCTTTTTTCCCTCGATAGTCTAAACCTTTTAACTGAAAAATACGGATGGCAGCTTCATTAGCCATAAGCCAGCAGCCATCTCCATCCTTAAAGCAAACAAAGTCCGGCATAGAATTAATCAGAGTTTGCAACTGCTTCTCACTTTCATGCAGCGCTTCCTCTGCCTGTCTTTTTTGAATTGCTATGGATGCTTGTTTGATAAATGTTTCAATTATTTGTTTATTCTTAAGTTTCTCCGCATTTTTTTCAAGGAAAATAACTGCGGTTCCAGATAACTCTTTCTCTTTTGTGAAACCAATTAGGTATATTTCTTTCAAGTTAAATAGTTTTTCTATGGAATTACAGACAATTTTCGGAACAGTCTTCAATAATACTCCATATAAACCTTCTTGATTGGAATGCAATTTACCATCATAAAGTTTAATAAGACCTTCATCTTTTGCATTAAAAGTCATCCCTACAGGTTGCTTTCCTAAAAAACCCGCAACTTTATCAGATAATTTCCCCAATCCAATAACTGTGCGGGTGGTAAGAATATCTTTTTCCTCATTAATAGAATTAATAACAATAATTGATTTTTTTCCTACAAACTCTTGAAGAACTTCGCCAATAAAAGTATAAATGTCTTTATCAAATGGGAAATCAACAAACTGAATTGCTGCTTTGGATAACAACTCAATATTTTTGTGGTGTTCTTTTACTTTTTCCTCCGCCTTCTTTCTATTTGTAATATCATTATATTGAGATAATAGATGTTTTGGTTTGTTTTCTTCATTCAATATGAGTGAACAAGTCATCTCCGCCGGAAAGATAAAACCGTCTTTTCGTTTAACTGAAGTTTCTCCTCTCCATTTTCCTTTAGACAATATTGTTGGTATAATTTCTTCTTTTAATTGTTTTACGCCTTCTTCGTTACTGAATAAAAAGATCAATTTTCCGATTATTGAGCTATCATCTTCAAAGCCGCCAAGTGTAAGAAGTCCCTGGTTCACATACTCGATTTTTCCTTGCAAATCTGTTATCGTAACTGCTTCCGGAGTGGTTTCTACAACTTTAGATAATTTTCGGATTTCTTCATCTGCACGCCTATTTTTGTCTTTTTCCACTTTCAATTTAAGAGCATTTTCAATTGCTGGAGTTAATCTTAACAGATTTTCTTTAAGAACATAATCCCAGGCACCTGCCTTAATGGAATCAGCAGCCTTTTCTTCCGAGAGGGAACCTGTTATGATAATGAACGGAATAGTCGGCACAAGTTTTTTTGCAATTTCTAATGCTTCAAATCCTGTGAATTGGGGTAGACTGTAATCCGAAAGTATAATATCCGGTTTGAAGTTGTGGATAGAAGTTATAAAATCCTTTTCTGTGTCTACCAACTCAGAAGTAAAATCAAATTTATGCTCTGTCAATTCCTCTTTGATAAGTTTTGCATCGAGCTTGTTATCCTCCAGCATTAATATTTTCAGCTTTTCACAAAGACACATTTATTTAACTCCTTTCACCTTGAAAAATTATACCTGCTTTTGGCACGGTTTAAAAGTATTTTCTTCCTACTTTACTTTTTTAGTGGTTTTCCGAAATCTCACTACCAACCATTGAAAAGCATGCCATGGCGACATGCATTGGATGTATTTGAAAGAATCCCTCTGCTGGTAAACCATTTTCAAGGTATGCTTCTATACTTTTCAATGGTTTTACATTATACAGAATCCTCACTTATCAGGTGGAGGTTCATTCAGAATTGCCCAGAACGAACCAAGTTCTTTCACTGCTTTTATAAATTTTTCAAATTCCACAGGTTTTACTACATAAGCATTTACGCCCAGATCATAACTCGTTATCAAATCGCTTTCCATTTTGGAAGAAGTGAGTACAACAACCGGGATATGGCAAAGTTCAACACTTTCTCTAATCTGCTGGAGTACTTCCAATCCGTCGATTTTCGGCATCTTCAGATCGAGCAGTACAACAACCGGATTACCACTTCCCCGATCTTTGTATTTAGCGCGTTTAAAAAGATAATCCAGGGCTTCTTCGCCATCTGTTACAACATCTATCTTATTAGCTATATTGAGATCCTCTAAAGCAGTAAGTGTAAGCTCGATATCATTTTGGTCATCTTCTGCTAAAAGTATTCTTTTCAGGTCATTCATTTTTCCCTCCTCCCCATACCTTGACCTTAAACCATTGAAAAGCATGCCATGGCGATATGCCTTGGGTGTATTTGAAAGAATTCCTTTGCTGGTAAACCGTTTTAAAGGTTTGCCTCAAAACAATAACTTTGTGTTATTTTTCTTCTTCATTATATTTTTACACAATCTATGCTATAAAAATGCAAAATTTACTTATTTCCGTCAAGAGTAAAAAAAATATCCATTTTCAGTCATTTGATAATGTAAAAAAGAAAGAAGCACCTTCATTTACCTTTCCTTCTGCCCTGATGTCTCCGCCATGTTTCATTATTATACGTTTCACATT
>JAUVIJ010000067.1 GCA_030592835.1 Candidatus Cloacimonadota bacterium
CTCACTTCAAATTTTAAAATTTTAATATGCCAGCAGACCTATCTCACCTTCGTAATATAGGGATAATGGCCCATATTGATGCCGGTAAGACTACAACTACCGAAAGGATGTTGTTCTATACCGGCATTATTCATCGTATGGGCGAAGTCCACGACGGCAATACTGTAATGGACTGGATGGATCAGGAACGGGAAAGAGGTATAACCATAACTTCCGCTGTAACAACCTGTTTCTGGAAGAAAAAACAGATCAATATCATTGATACTCCCGGTCATGTTGATTTTACAGCAGAGGTAGAAAGATCACTGAGGATATTGGATGGTGCTATTGGCATTTTCTGTGGAGTTGGCGGAGTAGAACCACAGTCGGAAACTGTCTGGCATCAGGCAGATCGCTACAACATCCCAAGGTTAGCATTTATTAATAAAATGGATCGGTCGGGAGCTGACTATGACCATGTTATTGATATGATTCATGATCGGCTGACCAAAAATGCCCTGCCAATTAATCTGCCGATAGGTAAGGAAGAATCTTTGTCAGGGATAATCGACCTTATCTCCATGAAAGCCTGTTATTTCGATCAGGAAACACTGGGTGTAAATTACAGTTTCAGTAAGATCCCTGAAGATTATCAGCAGATAGCCGAGTCTAGTAGAATGGCATTGATAGAGCATTTGTCTGAATTCAATGATGAATTGCTGGAAAAATTTCTCAACGAAGAGACCATTGAACAACAATTATTAGTCAGGGTTGTTCGGGAATCTACGATCAAACATCAATTCGTACCAATTCTTTGCGGATCATCCCTGAAAAATATCGGTGTACAACCTCTGATCGATGCAATTGCAGATTTTCTCCCTTCTCCTCTTGATGTTCCTTCTCCCTCAACTATAGATAAATCCACCGGGGAAAAAATCGTGATCAATCCTGACATAAATGCCGATTTTGCTGCTCTTGCTTTTAAAGTTCAGATCGATAAATATGTCGGAAAATTAATTTATATCAGGGTATATTCCGGGCAGACGAAACGCAGTGGAACTATCTTGAATCAGACAAACAATAAGAAAGAAAGAATCTCCAGAATTCTTCAGATGCACTCCAACAAGAAAAAGGATATTGCTGTCCTTAAAGCAGGAGATATTGCAGCTATAGTCGGTCCTAAATTACTTCAGACCGGTGATACAATAACTTCCGAGAATTTAAAAGTACTGCTTGCTGATATAAATTTCCCTGATTCTGTGATTTCGATAGCAATAGAACCGCGAACGAAAGCGGATCAGGAAAATCTCGATACAGCTCTTAGGAAAATGGAAGAAGAAGATCCCACTTTTAGAGTAAGCCAGAACAAAGATACCGGGCAAACCCTGATCTCAGGAATGGGGGAATTACATTTAGAGGTCATTGTCGATCGCCTGAGACGGGAATTTAATGTTCATGCCAATATTGGTAATCCTATGGTAGCTTACAAGGAAACCATCAATAATCAGGTTATTGGTGAAGGGGAATTCATTCGGGAACTGAGTGGTAAGGGTCATTTCGCTGTTGTCAAGTTCAGAGTTTCTCCCCTGAAACTGAAAGATCTCCCTCCGGGGAAGAAAAACATTTTTATTACTTCTCTCTCTCATGAGGATATTCCCAGCGAATTCTGGCACGTAATCGAAGAAAGTGCACTGAACGCCTGCATGGACGGACCTCTGATCAGCTCACCTGTTGAAAAAGTAAAAATCGAGTTGATCTCCGGTAAATTCAACGAGGTTGATTCGAGCGAAACTTCTTTCAGTATCGCCACCTCGATAGCTATAGGCA
Source organism: Candidatus Cloacimonadota bacterium (assembly GCA_030592835.1). GTDB lineage: Bacteria > Cloacimonadota > Cloacimonadia > Cloacimonadales > TCS61 > JAUVIJ01. The sequence continues at coordinate 1,807 of JAUVIJ010000067.1, forward strand.
ATGCACTTCGAAAAGCTGAAGCCACTATCATGGAACCTGTGATGCTGGTTAATGTAATTACCCCAGAAGAATTTACCGGGGATATTATCGGAGACCTTAATTCTAAAAGAGGCAGGATCGATACAATCCGAAACAACAATAAAAAACAGGAGATCGTTGCGGAAGTTCCCATGAGTGAACTTTTTGGATATTCTACCCGTTTGAGATCCATATCACAGGGACGAGCTATTTATACAATGGAGTTCCTCAAATATGAAAAAGTACCGAAGAATATCCAGGAAAGGATCCTGAAAAAAATTCGTGGTTTCTGATCTCTCCACTGTTACTTAATGAAGATCAAAGAAATTTTAAACTCTTCCCATAAGCTTTTATCCATAACTTATCCGGAAACCTATCTACATCAAGTCGATCAGATCATTTCTTTTGTACTGAAACGAAGCCGATCTCAATTATACCTGCATCCGGAAATGATGATAAACTGTGAAAAAATATCTCAGATCGAGAATTATATCAAGAGAAGAATTCAAGGAGAACCCTTACAATATATCCTTGGTGAAACCGAGTTCTGTAATTGCCGGATAAAAGTAACTCCCCAGGTTTTAATTCCACGTCCTGAAACTGAGATCCTGGTAGAAAAGATCATTGCAGAAAACGAGAATCCCCATTCGATCCTCGACCTGGGAACCGGTTCCGGAGCAATCGCAATAGCTCTGGCAAAACACTTTCAGAACACCTCTATAACCGCTTCTGACATTTCCCCTGCTGCAATTTCTTTAACAACAGCTAACGCTAAGTTGAACAGGGTGAGTATAAATCCGCTAGTATCCGACCTGTTTGACCTGATTCGGGGTAAGTTTGACATCATCGTTTCTAATCCACCCTATATCAGTGAAAAAGATTATGAGCAATTATCTCGAGAAATCAAAGAACACGAACCGAAAGAAGCCTTATTTGCTGCTGGAAAGGGATTATATTTTTACGAAAAAATTCTGGATCAGGCAGGTAAATATCTTAAAAGAGAGGGATCGATCTATTTCGAAATAGGTTATAATCTTGCAGATAAAATTAAAAAGGTTGCAAATAAAAATGGGTTTCAGGTATTAGAATTAATCCAGGATCTCAATAAAATAGACAGAATTATGAAAATAGGGAAAATATGGAAAAATTCATAATCAATGGCGGCAATAAACTCAATGGGTTTGTGCGGATCAGTGGAGCAAAAAACGCAATTCTACCAATAATGGCTGCATCTCTTCTTGCAGAAGGAAAATCGGTTTTAGAGAATGTTCCCCAACTGAATGATATTAAGATGATGGCTCATCTTCTTCGCATTATCGGTGCACGTGTCGATTTTAATAATGATGTTATGGAAATCGATTCGACCCATTGCAGTTTCTGTGAAGCACCTTATGAACTGGTCAGCAAGATGAGAGCTTCGATATATGTGTTGGGACCGCTACTGGCAAGGTTTGGAGAAGCCAAAGTATCATTTCCCGGAGGTTGTGCAATTGGCACAAGACCTGTAGATCTACATCTGCAGGCTATGGAAGCTCTGGGTACAGAAATCAGGATTGAACATGGTTATATTTCAGCTCGCAGTTCTGGTTTAAAAGGGAACAAAATCGATTTCAAGATATCCAGTGTTGGTGCATCTGCAAATGCTTTAATGGCTGCAGTTATAGCTAAAGGGAAGACCGTAATCGAAAATGCTGCATTGGAACCCGAGATCGGAAGTTTGATCGAATTTCTCAATTTGATGGGAGCACGAATTTCAGGTAAGGATACTCGCAGGCTTGTGATCGAGGGAGTTGCAAAACTGGAACCTGTCAGAATGAAAATGATTCCGGACAGGATCGAGACCGGGACATTTTTGGCTGCTGCTGTCATCACCGGAAGTGATATCACTATTGAGAATTGTAATCCCGATCATATTAAAGTACCGATAAATGTTCTGAAGAAAATCGGTTGTAGGATCGATACCGGATCTGATCTGATCAAGATCAAATCTCCGAAACAGATCAAACCAACTACGATCAGAACTTTGCCTTATCCGGAATTTCCCACCGATCTGCAGGCTCAATTCACTGCTATGTTATCTCTGGCTGATGGTGAAAGCCGGATCGAAGAGAATATATTCCCCGATAGATTCATGCATGTTGCCGAATTGAATCGTCTGGATGCCGATATCGGTGTTATCAACAACTCTGCTGTTATCAGATGTGTAAAAAAATTGAGTGGAGCTCCGGTCATGGCCACCGATCTTCGAGCCAGCGCTGCTCTGGTCCTTGCCGGTTTAGCTGCTCAGGGTTATACTGAAATCTCCAGGATATATCACATCGACCGCGGTTATGATCACATAGAACAAAAACTGCAAAAGTTAGGTGCGGATATAAGAAGGATAAAAGGCTGATCATGAAGATTGCTGTAGCTCTAAGTGGTGGTGTAGATAGCACTGCTGCTGCAGTGGAATTACTTGATCAGGGTCTTTCTTTATTCGGAGTTACCATGAAGCATTACGATCCTTCAAAATACGGTTTTGCACCCGGTGAAGGTATCGATGCCGATATAAAAGATGCAAAAGAAGTTTGTGATCAACTGGGGATCCGACATCATGTAATTGATCTCCGGTCAGAATTCAACAATATTATAAATTATTTGATCGATGAATATAGTTGCGGCAAGACTCCTAATCCCTGCACATTATGCAATCCCACGATCAAATGGGGTGCTTTACTGGAAAAAAGTCTAGAGCTGGGAGCAGAAAAAATCGCTACCGGACATTATGTCGATTTAAGAAATATCGATGGTTCTTACCAGATCCATAGAGCGAAAGACTATGCTAAAGACCAAACTTACATGCTTTGGCAGCTTAGTCAGAAACAACTTGCTCATACTCTTTTTCCGAATTCCAAAAGAACTAAACAGGAGATCAGAAAACTTACACGAAATCTTAATCTGCCTGTTCATGACAAAGATGACAGTCAGGAAATATGTTTTATCAAGGGTCAATATCAGACATTTCTTGATCGAAATATTGATTTTGAAGAAGGTGATATCATCTTCAGAGACGGCAAAAAGATAGGCACTCATAAAGGACTCCACAACTATACAATTGGACAGAGAAAAGGATTGAATTTGCCCTGGACATCTGCCCTGTATGTCTCAGAAATCGATCCTTTCAATAACACGATCAGAGTAACCGATGATCAAAATGATCTGATGCAGAAGAAATTCAAAATCCACACCTTAAACTGGATAGAAGGAAAACCTCCCGAAAATTTCGCCGATATATCGGTTCAAATACGATACAACAGTCATCCCCAACCTTTAAAAAAACTGGTTCTTTTGGAAGATACAGGTTCAGTAATCCTGAAAAATCCCGTAAGAGCTGTAACTCCGGGTCAATCAGCGGTTTTTTACAGAGAAGACCGTTTACTCGGAGGTGGAATAATACAATAATACAGGATCAATTATGCAAAAAATACATTTAATTGTTGGAGCCAGACCGAATTTTATGAAGATGGCTCCTCTTTACCGGGAATTCAGTAAATATCCAGAGATGTTTTCCCTGAAATTTGTCCATACGGGACAGCATTATGATGAGAGAATGAGTAAATTCTTTTTTGATGATCTGCAATTACCCAAACCGGATGCATACCTGGAAGTTGGTTCAGGAACCCATGGTGTACAGACAGCGAGGGTAATGGAAAGATATGAGAAAATCCTGCAGAGCGATGATCCTGATCTTGTTATCGTTGCTGGTGATGTCAACAGCACTCTTGCCTGTGCCATTGATGCAGCAAAATTTCATATTCCGGTAGCTCATCTCGAAGCCGGATTACGAAGTTACGACAGGACAATGCCGGAAGAGATCAACCGGTTACTTACCGATGCTATTTCCGATTATCTGTTAACTCCTTCGCGAGATGCTGATGAAAACCTGATCAGGGAAGGTGTCGAGAAGAAAAAGATCCATTTCGTGGGAAATATCATGATAGACAGCCTTGTTTCTCATCTTAACCGGGCAGATGAATCTCAAATTCTCAATAAAATAAAACTCAAGAAAAAAGAATATGCCTTAATTACTTTGCATAGACCATCCAATGTAGACATTAAAGAGAATTTTGCAGCGATTCTGAAGGCTTTTTCAGAAATAGCAGATCGGATTAAACTTGTGTTCCCGATTCACCCCAGGACGGAAAAACAACTTACTCGATTCGGATTGGATAAATTGGTCAAAAGTATTAAGAACCTTCATCTTACCAAACCGGTCGGTTATTATGATTTCATTAAATTGCAGAAAGAATCATTATTTGTCTTAACCGATTCCGGCGGAATTCAGGAAGAGACCACTTATTTCAGGATCCCCTGTCTTACACTCAGAAAAAATACTGAAAGACCGGTAACAATCACGGAAGGCACCAATATGCTGGTAGAATTAACAACTCCTGCAATCGTCGATGCAACTACAGGTATTCTGAATGGTAATATAAAAAGGGGTTCTATCCCAAAATTCTGGGATGGAAAGACTGCTGAGCGAATAGTAGAAATATTTCGAAAGAAGATATAAATCCGGTTTTTCTATTCTCCTTTCAACCGTTATCCTTTTCCTTAATACCTTTGTGACCACAGAAAACATCTGACATCCGAAAATTCATATTATTTTCTCTTTACGAATTTTAGATGAATAAAGTATTATGAAATGGTAAATTAATGAGTTCTGCATAATTAGGTATTTTCTGACCTCACCTTCAGTCTTTGTCCGGATTTATCGGAACTATACGACTTGAGCGCAGGCTGAGGAATGAGGTTGGTTCGGGAAAATAAGGAAAACAGGAATTTTTTTGAAATTAAACAATTTTGCAGAACCCTCAATGGTAATTTAATTATAGGAGTATAATATGGATACTGTCTCAATTTTACCGGCAAATAGCCATGGTAGAAATTTTATTCCTGATGAGTACCTTCCAGATGGAAAGGATGAGTATTATTTTCGCAACATCCAGAATACAAAATCAAAAGCAGAATGGCGACATTTACGTTCAGATGAAGTAAACACACTAATAAAGAACAACAATATTTCCCAAAACTGGGAAGAGATACTTGTTACAAATCAATTTGATCCCGGGCAGATAAATGATTCGGAATTTTTCGGGCTTGTACGAATTGGCAGTATACGAAACACAATTCTTGAACATCACGATCTTAAGTTACCGGTAGGCATTACAAACAGCACTATTATTTCTTGTGATATAGGAGATGATGTGGCAATTCATCATGTTCGATATTTATCACATTATATTATAGGAAATCGTTGTATACTTTCAAATATCGATGAAATTCATACAACTAATCATGCAAAATTCGGTAATGGAATCATCAAAGAAGGTGAACAGGAAAAAGTACGTGTCTGGCTTAACCTGATGAATGAAACCGGTTGTCGTAAGATTTTACCTTTTGATGGTATGATAACTGCAGATGCCTACATTTGGGCAAAATATCGCGATGATGCTGCCTTACAGGAAAAATTGAAAGAGATTACGCAAAACAGTCTTGATTCTCATCGTGGTTTTTACGGTACTATTGGAAATCAGTGTGTGATAAAGAATTCACGTATTCTCAAAGATGTCAAGGTGGGTTCACATTGCTACATTAAAGGTGCTAATAAACTCAAAAACCTGACCATAAACTCATCCCAGGAAGAATCCACACAGATAGGAGAAGGGGTAGAATTAGTGAATGGGATAATCGGTTTTGGCTGCCATATTTTCTATGGCTGCAAGGCAATACGATTTATTTTGGGTAATAATTCAAATCTCAAATACGGAGCACGGCTTATTAACTCTTTTCTTGGAGACAATTCTACTATTTCCTGCTGTGAAGTTTTGAATAATCTTATATTTCCGGCACACGAACAGCATCATAATAACTCATTTCTTATTGCATCTGTAGTTATGGGACAGAGTAATATGGCTGCTGGAGCGACCATCGGTTCAAATCATAATAGCAGAGCAAACGATAATGAAATTCGGGCAGGACGTGGATTCTGGCCGGGATTATGCACGAGTGTCAAACATTCCTGTCGGTTCGCATCTTTTGTACTTCTTTCTAAAGCAGCATATCCTGCCGAGCTTGATATCACGCTGCCATTTTCACTTCTCAAAAACAATGAAGCAAAAGATCAATTAGAAATTTTACCAGCATTCTGGTGGTTATACAATATGTATGCTTTGGCAAGAAATTCCTGGAAGTTTATGAATCGTGACAAGCGTAGAAACAAGGTTCAAAATATTGAATTCGATTCTCTGGCACCTGATACTGTAGAAGAAATATTTAAAGCTCTTCGATTGTTGAAGATATGGACTGCTAAAGCCAGTTTGCGAAGCAAAGGTGATTCAACAGATAATAAAGATGAGAAAGAATTAGTACAAATTGGACATCAACTTCTCTCGGGATCTGAAGAGCAGGTAAACAATTTGGAAATTCTTGGTGAAAACATGGAAAAATCCAAGCGGAAGGTCGTGATAATTAAGGCATATAATTCTTATCATGCCTATTATGACATGCTTCATTATTATGGGATTAAAAATTTAATGGAATATATGAATGAAAATCCGGAAGTTGATTTTCCATCGATGAGCAAAGCTTTGAAAGGAAACCGAGAAAAAAAATGGGTAAACCTTGGCGGACAACTTATTCCAGAAAAAGATGTCGATCAGTTGCGAGCTGATATTGGGTCAGACAAACTGTCTAATTGGACAGAAATCCACTACAGGTATGATACTCTATGGGAAAAATATCCATCTGAAAAGCAGAAACATGCTTATGCAACACTCTGCGAAATACTTGGAACAGATATCCTCACAAAAGAACAATGGATATCAGCTTTAGATAAAGCGAAAGAGATTAAAGAATTTATCATGGAGCAGGTTTATGTTTCCAGAAAAAAAGATTTTGATAATCCGTTCCGCCAGGCAACTTTCAGAAATATGGCTGAGATGAAGGCCGCAATTGGAACCATAGAAGACAACAGTTTTGTGAAACAAGTACGAAATGAAACAGAAGATTTCAAGAAACTAATAGAAGAAATTAAAATGAGAATTTAAATAAAAAAGATAGAGAACAAAACATAATATATAAGGAAATAGGTTATGAATTTAAAGGAAGCAAAATATTCAAAGTACGCGTTAGTTCAGGAAATGATGGACACCATCGAAGTAGTGAAAAATTTTAACCCGGAACAGACAAAAGAAATAGCAGAGAAAATTGAATCTGTTGGCAAACTGTTTCTCACAGGTGAAGGTTCGAGCCGAATCTTTCCCGCAAAAAATGCTATTCGCAAAGCACTAACCCTGGGACTGGATC
>JAUVIJ010000089.1 GCA_030592835.1 Candidatus Cloacimonadota bacterium
ACCTTACGCAATGAACATTGGAAGTTCCAATATCTCTCAGATTTCAAACGAGATAAGAAAACCGGAGCAAGAAAGCATTAACTCTGGTGTTACTTATCTTTCATTATATGAAATCGAACCGGAGAATATTTCTTCTTTCATTAAAAAAATGAGATATTTTGAAAAAATGGGAGAACAAGTTAAAATTTCCACATATTTGCCATTTAAGATGTTTATTTTTGATAATCAAACGTTAATGTTAGCTCTCAGGAACGAAGCAGATATATCTCTTAGTTTCACTACAATGATCTTTGAACATTCCGATTTTACTAAAGCAATGTCTGGAATTTTTGAAATATATTGGAAACAAGCATTAACAATTGAAGAATACGTTCAAAAAATTAATCAAGGAGAGTAACAAATGAAAAAACTACTATTTTTTGTATTAATGATGGCTCTTACTGTTAGTGCATTATTCGCTCAGTGGAGTAACGATCCTGCTCAGAACAACGCGATTTGCGATCTAAGTAATGAGCAGGCTGTCGTAAAAGTGGTTACCGGTCCAATTGGTGATACTTACATAGGCTGGTTTTCCAATGATTCGGGTAATTATGATGTCCGCTTGCAAAGGCTGGATTCACAGGGAAATGAATTGTGGTATCACAATGGAATTCTCATTAGTGATCATCCTGCAATGACCTGGCTTACTGATTGGGATATGACCGTGGATGCGGATAATCATGCAATACTCACTTTTCAGGATATCAGGAACGCCGGCAATAACAATGTTTATGCTTACAGAATTGCACCGGATGGATCTTTTATATGGGGAGATGACGGATTGGAACTCTCCAATAGTCCTGCTTTTGATGTATCTCCAAAGGTAACTGTAACATCGAGTGGAAATACTGTTGTTACTTGGCAATCAGAAACTGTTATAATTATGCAGAAAATTGCTCCTGACGGCACTTTATTATGGGGAGCAAATGGCATCACTCTAAGTTGTGCTGACACCTATTCCTGGCCACAGCCTTTGGCAATAGATAATGATGAAATACTCTTGAAATTTTTCGAAGATTCAGGAGTGTATCCCATGATGACCCGTCACATACTGATGCAAAGATTCGATACTGATGGAAACGCTGTCTGGGCAAGTAATACAGTTGTATCCAATGCGGGGGGAATTTCTGCTTGGACCCAGGTTTTTTCCATTGTTAGTGATGACAATAATGGTTGTTTCATTGCCTGGCATGATGACCGGGACTTCGATATGGATGCCAGCAGTTTTATACAACATGTGAACTCTGATGGAAGTGTGGAATTCATAGCAAATGGTGTAGAACTTTCAACAGAGGGTAATCGTGAAAAATTCTATCCTGAGATAGCATTTAACCCTGCAACAAATGAACTTTATGTATATTGGGCTGAAACCGATGGTGATCAGGTTGATCGAGGAATTTCCGGTCAAAAACTTGATTCCAGTGGTAACTGATTATGGACAAATAATGGGAAAACTATCATCGATGTATCCTCTTTATACGTGCTTCCTTTCGCTGTACGATTGGCTAATAACGACGTGATAATTCTGTATGAAGAAGGAATTAATGGTATGGATTCCTATCTTAAAGCTATGCGTCTCGATGCGGATGGTAATTTTGTCTGGACAGGAAATTCTGTGACCTTGTGCTCGGTAGCATCAGAGAAAGTTCACAACGAATGTAGTCAATTCAGTAATAACCAACTCATTGCTGCCTGGGAAGATGCCCGAAATGGACCAAAGGATATTTATGCTCAGAACATTACATTCGAAGGTTTGCTGGGAGTAATAGACAATGGTTTCATCGAGGGAAATGTTACATTAAACGGCGGAAGTGGAATTGTCACAGACGTTGAGATTGAAGCAGGTGGAGTGATTGTGAACCCTGATACCAATGGAGATTATTCCATTATACTTGCTTCCGGTACATACGATGTAACAGCTTCACTCGATAATTATCAATCCGAGATTGTTGTTGGTGTTGTGGTAACTTCCGGTAATACTACATCCGGTATAGATTTTATTCTGGATCCAATTGTTAGTTCCGGAGAAATTATCGTTGTAAAGACCAAACTTACAGGCAACTATCCCAACCCGTTTAACCCAGACACTAACATTGTTTACTCGGTTAAAGAAATAGGTAATGTAACAATTGAAGTTTATAATTTACGAGGTCGTCTTGTTAAGATACTTGTAAATGAAACTAAAGAAATTGGAAGTTATACTGCAAAATGGGATGGTACGGATAACTTAAATAAGATTGTATCCAACGGAATCTACTTTTACAAAATGAGAGCTGGTACATATACTTCTACAAAGAGTATGCTTTTAATAAAATAATATCATTTAAATCCAGATACTGCAGTAGAAAGTTATTGAAGAATAGTAATAAGTCTAAGGCTTTTTGATGCTATTTGCAAAGTTCTACTGCATTATCTGGTTAAAAGGTGAGTATTCTGGATATGAATGCAGTATCATCAGCATCACAGCTGATGGTTATAAAACCAGGTTGAACTTCCATTTATATACTATAAATGTTCCACTATAAAAAAATTATTTGTTTGTTGTAATTATGTTGACAACAATTTATACATAAAGATTTTGTCATCTGATTTACGACATAATCTGAGGAAGTGTAAATGGTTCAATATATAAAGTTTCTCATAGAAATCGGATTGACAGAATCCGAAGCAAAAGTCTATTTTCATCTGCTAAAAAAAAACCATTTCACTGCCACAGAGATTGCCAGTGTCACAAAAATAGCTAGAACACAGGTTTATGATATTCTTGCCAACCTAATTTCCAAAAACATGTGTATGGAGATCCTGGGCAGTGTTCGCAGGTTTTCTGCGATCTCACCTGAAATTGCCTTGAAGGGTTTTCAGGATAATTTTAAACAGAAACAGGAACTTGCATGTCATTTAACCGACACATTAAGTGTTCTTTATTCACGGAACGGGGAGAAACAAAGTCCTCTTGATTTCATTCAGGTCTACAGTACTCCTGCAAGTATTATAAAAAAACACCATACCCTTGAGCTTGAATCACGAAATTGTGTTCTGTCTTTCTGTAAACCACCCTATGCTATGAGCAAGGAGATCGATATTCATCCGGAACAAAGAGAAAGCATGGAAAAGGGTGTTATCTATAAATCAATATTTGAGGTAGAAAAAGATAATCTGCTCTTTTTTGCCAAGCAGATGAAAAATTTTGAGCTGCAGGGAGAAGAGATCAAGGTAGCCTATCATCTTCCGATCAAACTTCATGTTTTTGACGATCATACAGTGATGTTTTCCATGATCAACCAGATCGATCCGGACGAACATCTCACTTACCTTGTAATAGAGCACAAAGATCTGGCAGAAACCCTGATTTCGACCTTTTATCTACACTGGGATCAGGCTATTTCGGTTGATGATTTTTTAAGCAGGGAAAAAATAACTCTCTGATTATTAAATAGGAATAAAAATTGCTAAATTGAAAATAAAATTAAGTTTTATAAAAAATAGAGTGTTCTTTCCCTCACCTTCAGTCTTTGTTCCAAATTTTTAGGAACTACGACTTGGCAGGTAGCCCTTTTCTAAAAGAGGAAAAGTCAGAATTTCCCTTCGCCTTGCAGGAGAAGGGGTTGGGGGATGAGGTATGAAGGAATAAAAATTGCTAAATATTCAATAAATTTTTCCGGAGGTTAAATGATAATAAGAGTATTAATTGCAATCCTGATTATAAATCTGTTCATGTCTTTTTTGCCGGCAGAGGAATCGGAGACGAAGGATCCCGTTGTATTTGCGAAAATATCGGGAGAGCAAATCGAAGCGATCTTTACCATCCCTGCAGGTTATCACCAGACTCTTCAGAAAGATTATTTTTACCTCGATACTGCTGAAGTTGAGGGAATCAGCTTCGAGGAAACTGTATATCCCGAAGGGCATAAGGATAAAGAAGGCAATATTGAATATAAAAATAAAGTCACACTGACCAGAAAGTTTACAGTTGCCCCGGAGTTTCTTGATAAAGTAGATAAGATCCAAATCACAACCGGATATCAATATTGTCTGGATGAAGGTTCCTGCTTATTCCCGGAAGAAGTCGAGATTGAGTTATCTCTCTTATCAAATAGTAAAATTCAACAGGAGACTGTTTCCGATGAAATCATTGAAACAGATATTGTGTCGGATAAAACTGATGAGTATGAGGAATTTGCTGTATTATTAGAAGATTTCAAGATCACTGGAATAGAGACCGGATATCATAAAAGCATTAAGTTCATTGATTTTTTAAGCACGGCGAAAGTTGCCGATTCTTTCGAACAGAATAAATTTGCGGATAAAAACATCTGGTTGATCATCTTATTGATCCTTATCGGTGGAATTGCTTTAAATTTAACTCCATGTGTTTTACCTATGATACCGATCACGATTGCAGTTCTTGGAGCTGGAACTCAAGCCGAATCCAAGAGAAAAGGTTTTTTGATAGGTGGTACATACGGTCTGGGCATGGCGCTGGCTTATGGTGCACTGGGATTGATCGTAGTTCTTACCGGATCACAATTCGGGACAATAAACTCTTCACCCTGGTTCAATGTGATCATTGCCGCTTTATTCGTTTTCCTGGCATTGGCAATGTTCGATATTATACCGATCGATTTTTCCAAGTTTCAGAGTGGAAAAGTAGGAGGAAAAAGCAAATTCATCACGGTTTTCATTCTGGGAGTTATCGCCGCTGTTCTGGCAGGAGCCTGTGTTGCTCCGGTATTGATCTCGGTTATTCTCTATTCAACATCTTTATATACAGCCGGTAATGCTGCCGGTCTGCTGCTTCCTTTCCTCCTCGGTGTCGGAATGGCTATCCCCTGGCCCTTTGCGGGAGCAGGTCTTTCTGTTCTTCCCAAACCCGGAAACTGGATGAAATGGATAAAGATAATCTTCGGAATTATTATACTGGTTGTTGCTGTGCTTTATGCTTATACAGGATATAAGATCTTCAAAGAAGCCGCACCTAAGATCGAGCATGCTGCTTTAGATGAAGAAGTCTCCGAACTTCCCTGGCATCATTCGTTCAGTGAAGGTCTTCTCGAAGCTAAACAAAGCGGTAAACCTGTTTTTATAGATTTCTGGGCGACCTGGTGTAAGAATTGCCTGGCTATGGATGCTTCTACCTTCAAAGAAGAAACTGTTATCGAGCAACTCAAGGATTTCGTATTAGTAAAATATCAAGCAGAGAACATGAAGATATCACCAACAAAAGAGATCATTGATCATTTTAATATTAAAGGTCTGCCTACTTATATAGTTTTACAACCAAAAAAATAGAAGGTGAAATAATGAAGAAATATGTATTTTTGGTATTTATCGTTACCCTAATTCTGTTATCCTGTGATCGGTTTAGCCTTGTATTACCTCCTGAAGCAGATTTTACACAAGATGTTGATTCCGGATTTGCTCCCCTAGAAGTCCAATTCATTGACCAATCTCAAGAGAGAACGAATCCAATAATATCTTGGTACTGGGATTTTAACAATGATCAGATTATTGATTCAGAAGCGCTAAACCCCCTTTATACTTTTAATGAACCAGGTGAGTATCTAGTATCACTAACTGTATCTGACGGAGATCTTTCACATACAAAAATCGATACAATTTCAGTGTATGAGCCCGGTCCTCCTATAGCAGCCTTCTGTGCTAACCCAGAAGAAGGAATAGCACCTTTGTTAGTTCAATTTACTGATGAATCTCTTGAGGGTGATAATCCAATTTTAATCTGGGAATGGGATTTTGATAATGATCAGATTAGTGATTCAGAAGAGCAAAATCCTCAATATACTTTTCATCAACCCGGTAAATATCCTGTTACTTTAACTATATCAGACGGTTTTTTCGTATCTAGCTATATTGACACAATCAATGTATTTATTTATAGTAAAATTTTAGTTGAACTGGCAACCGGGATCTGGTGCAATGGTTGTCCTTTTGCTGAAGAAGCATTGCACAACCTGAAATCTGAATTTGGAGATCAATTCTATTATCTGGAGTATCATATCTCTGATGAACTCGAAGTAAACGGTAATTCAAGGGATATTCAGTTTTACGGGATTTCAGGGCTTACTGCAGCGGTTTTTCAGGGTATTACCACTATTTCCGTAGGGAATGAAAACACTGAAGAGATCTACCGAAATGCACTTCTCAGTTTATTCGAACAGGAAGCAGATGTCATTATTTATGATTTTGGTTATATTGTTTCCCGGGATCAGCTTGATTGCTCTGTGAGCTTGATCGTGGAACCTTTTATCTCAATGACGGATCTGATGCTGAAATTTTCCCTAATTGAAATCGAATCCGAAGTTCTCAATTACGATGGAAATCCCTGTCTTCAGGTTCCACTGGTAAATGGTGAGCTTAATCTGGATGAATATGATCTCTCGCAACCGGTCGATTTCAGTATTGTCTTACCGGAAATTGTACCTGAAGATATAAGTCTGATCATCTGGGTTCAAACCATTGAAGATACTTATGATTCTGAAACCTGTAAAATTTACAACGTTATAGAAGAAGAAATAATAATCGGGAGATAAAAAAATATGAAGAAAATTACGTTATTTCTGTTCCTGTTAATTTCCATTACACTCTTTGCCGACACTATCCAGGATTTTACTGTCAAGGACATCAGTGGTAAAGAAATAAATCTTTATACTTACCTGGAGAAGGGACCGGTGATCATCGATTTCTGGGCAACCTGGTGCAAACCCTGTTTAAAAGAACTTCCAAAAGTCGAAGAAATAGCTAACAAATACAAAAATGTGACTTTGATAGCGATTTCGGTAGATAAACCCAAAGATGCCGTTAAAGTAAAGACCTTTGTGAAATCAAACAAGTATAAATTTATTACAATTCATGATACCAGTAAAGATATCCAGAAAAGAATGAATGTGACCCAAGTACCGCGTACCCTGATCATTGATCCTGCCGCAAATATCGTATTCGACCATGAGGGTTATGTGGAAGGTGACGAAGTACACATAGAAAAGATCATTGCTGAGATGATGCTTCCTCATATCGAACCGCCAGTGGAAGAAGAACAGATAGAAAATCGTAATCAGGATAAGGAAAAATAAGTGGGAAGGTAACTGATGAAGAAATTAATAATATTATCAGGTTTGATTTTATTAGTGAGTCTGCTTGGCGCAGCCGATGATCTAAGCATATCCGGATTGAATGAGCTTAAATATGTCTATAAAACAGCGGAAGATTCTCTCAATCATTTTATCGAGGATGAATTCTCTTTTATCCTTTTCTACCGGGATTTTACTTTCGGAATGAGATTCGTTGCCGATCTTCCCCGTTATGATACTTTTGAGAAATATGAATATTTGGATAATAATAACATCAAATATGCCTGGAAGGAGAGATATCTTGCTTATGATAATGGAGGTTACCATATTCTGGGAGGTACTTTCGAAGAGACTTTTGGAACCGGTATTATTCTGAGAACCTATGAAGATGA
>JAUVIJ010000084.1 GCA_030592835.1 Candidatus Cloacimonadota bacterium
ACATTAGGAGAGTTGGCTAGAGAAGTAGCTTTTAGAAGAGGTGATTTTGGGTATGTTTTAAGTGAGAAATACAAGACAGTAGATCAATTACCGATTCCAGATTCTTTTGCAGATTCAGTGATGGAACAGTTTCAGAGAATCTCAGAGGAAAGGATGATTTTAGAATGTGCAGCCTGTTCGGGATTGGAATTTGAGGTAGAGGTTTTAGCTAAAAGCTTGGAAATATCGCGACTTGAGTTGTTGTGTTCTCTAAACAGAATAGAAGCAGAGACAGATCTTATCTATGATGTTGGAGAATTTGATGATATTTACGCTTTCCGATCATCAGCGGTTCTAGAAGTAATTCGGAATAATTTGAAGATCTATAATTATGGACCGCTTAACCCCCAGGTACCACAGATCATTAGAGAATATCATTCCAGATTAGCTACAGTTCTGGAAAATAAAAAAGGAAGTTCGGTATATGATATAGCTGGTCATTATTATGCAGCAGGTAGATTGTATGCTGATAAAGCAATAGAATACTGCATAAAAAGTACGCATTCTGCGGCTGGACTTTTCCAACATGATAACGCACGTAAATATCTGGAAATGGCTAAAGAATGTGCAGAGGTTGCCGGGCGCGTACGGGAGTTGGAAAGTGAGTTTTTTCAGTTGGAGATCACGGATTCATTGATTGAGAACAGCAGACAGGAGGAGACAGCAGACAAAGCTTGGAAATATCTCGATGGGAATAATGAAATAGGAGATTCTTTGAAATTATTGATCAGCAAGAGTTTCTATAATGCCGGCCTTGCCAGCGGTGACCAAAAATATTTCAAGAAAGCTGCAGAAACAGCACTGGATTTGGCAAACTCCAGTGAAGATCGATTCATCCAGGCAGAGAGTAAACAGATCATAGCAATCAGCTTGGAGCGTAATAGAAAAGATGAGATAATAAACAATCTTGAAAGTGCTTACTCATCTCTTTTAAAATTAAGCGAAAATTCTATGAGAACCAGAGAATTACAATCACGAATCGAAAATTCTCTCGCTGAAAGACTAACTTATGGGAATAGTGACGAGAAACAACAGGCAGAAGAGCTATTCCTGCATAGCATAAAAATAAAAGAGGAACTTCTTGATAAACCTGGACTGGCAAGATCTTGGGGAGGGCTGGGAAGACTATACTTAGAATTGAACAAAATTCCGGAGGCACGAGAATGTTTTGAAAAGGATCTTGATCTTTGTCACCAGATCGGTGATAAGGGTGGAGAAGTAAAAATGTACAGTTTTATTGCAGATTGCCATGGTCGTGCAGGTGATTATACCAATGCTAGAAAATCCTATGAGGATTCTTACAGTTTAGCTGATAATCTAAATGATCGATTATTTGCAGCTCGGGGATTAATTATCGTCGGATTTAAATCCCAGACGACTGAAGATTTTAAAGAATATGGTGAATTTCTTTTAGAAAATCGTAAAACAGCTTTAGGAATTTGGTCTGGATTCTTTAATGAGATCATGGAATCGGTAAAAGGTAAAGAGAAATTACCACAATGGCTGAAAGAGATAAGGAAGGCTATTAATAGTGTAAAATTATGAATTACGAGTTACGAGTTACGAATTACGAATTATGTGCCCGAATACCCTGATAAGAGTGAAATTGTTAGATCAGATCACAGATAATAAAGTATAATTCCTTTATTTTTATAATGCCACCAACGATGTATTCTCCTGTCTGTTCAAAACCTCCCAGAACAAATGTAATGATGATCCCATAACATAAAATATTGGTGAATATCAGGAAAATTGTTGAAAACACTTTTCCACTTTTGATTATATCCGGTTGACGATAACTGAATTCCTGCCATGTAGAAAGAAAATGATAAGATGTTAATAGTCCGAATAGAATGAAAAAATACTTAACGAATTGCACATTTAAAACCAGGTAGAGAGGAAGTAAAAGAAAGACAAAAGTCGGAAGAAAATAAGGAGCCAATGTGATTACGAAATTGCTTCCATAGAGAACTGTATAACCACCTTGACGTTCAGTTGCCTGAAAGCCTGCTGGTTTTTTCAAGAAGAGCAAACCCACGATCAGATGAGTGAATTCATGCTCGAAAGTTGAATAGAATTGATGTATTCTCATCCATTGCATCCAGATAAGAAAAAAGGCAATAAATCCGATTGCAAAATATTTAATCGATAACTGATAAATATCCACCGACTTAAGAGTATGAACCAAAACCAGACCATAGCTAACTGCTAATATTATACTTAAAACAGCTACAATTATTTTAATGAATTTCATATGCTCTCCCATATTATTTTTTTATCTCAAATTAATTTTATATGTCAATCACTATTATTACTTTTTGTCATAATTATAACAAGAAAAAAAGATAATGTTTTGAGAGTAGTAAGGGAAGTGGAACAGATATTAGTGATATTGACCGCACCCCATTATTTGGACAGGTTTATTGAGAACTTATAAACATCAATTTCCTGTTGTCTACCATCGCTAAGATTAGAGAAGAATTGCTTGCCCGGGCGTAACTTTTGTGTAGACTGGGAGTGAATTGATATAAACCCAGATAATGCAGTCAGCTTGATTGTCCCCACAAAAAACTGAAAAATCATTTCAATCTAATCTCCGATTATAATTTCGTTCTACAAAAACGGAAATAGAGGGATAAATTGATTCAATCCTTCAAAAAATCTGAAAGAAAGCCCTCTAATATGATCAAGCCCCCTTTTTTATTATTTCTTGACCGGATATTCAATCTTAAATTTGAACAAATCATTTTCTGGATTTATAGCTGAATATTATTCTTAGAAAATATTGTAAATTGATCTTGTTTCTGAGAAGATTGTTGGAATAAAAAATGCATCCATAACGAATTTATTAAAGAGATAATTAGGAAGGGTAGAATGAATAAATTTACACAAATATTAATATTAGTTGTTACAATAATATTTTTCCTGATCACATTATCCTGTGCTAAGCTGAATGAACCTGCATCAGTTGTTGGTATTCTCAACATTGCCAAAAATATCGACACCGTTGGTTATGCCCGGGATATATACATCGGAGAGCAGTTTCTCTATGTAGCTGAAGATCAGGCTGGTTTTTCCATTTATGATCTTGAGTCGGATACATTGGTGGTCCACTATATCGGAAACATCGAAAATGCCAGATTGATCTCGGTAGTGGAAGAATATGATTTTCTTTTTATTTATGACCGCTATGGCAGTCCCGCCCAGATCAGAGTATATGATATCAGCGATCCTGCCAATCCGGTTATCAAACCTCCCATTATCAGTAATACTGCTGGTATCGAGGCAATGAGATGTTTTCCAGGAGATGATGGCAGTGTTGAAATGGCTCTAACCAGGAACGACACCGAGTTTGAATTCAAATATGCTGTCTGGGACGGATTTTATTTCATACCGGAGTATACATACGATGATTATACAGTTAACCTGAATGGTTTTGATCTCGATGATAATTACATATATTTATCCTATGAACAACTGGGTGTGAATATAACCGATAGAGCTACCGGTGACTTCATCAGTATCACTGATACTCCCGGAGAAGCGTTAGATGTAAAGGTTGTTGACAATCATCTCATAGTAGCTGACAAAACCCTCGGTTTCACAATTTTCAATATCGATGATATTACTGATCCCCAGCTTGTTTCCTCGGGTGATACTTCCGGTTATGCTCAGGATATCGATGTGGTTGATGATCTCATGGCTATTGCTTCTGGCGGTGGTGGTGTTTATCTATATGATATTTCAGATATAAGCAATCCCGAATATCTGGATCGAATCGATGATCATGATATCGGTTATTGTTATAAAGTCAAATTCCATAATAATTATTTATATGCAGCTACCAAATACGGTGTAAGTAAGTTAGCCATAGATTATTAAAGGATTCGCAATGAAAGAATTCAAAAATATGATTTTTTTGCTGTTTTTGATTTTCAGCATAACATCTTTGTCTGCCGAATGGGTTAAACTCAACGGCAGGAATAATGAAAAAATGTTTGAATGTGATAATTCAGATCCTTTCAATATAATTATAGATTTTGTACTCGATGGATATGAGCTGGAAGATATAGAGATCGACGCAGTTCAATATCAGAAGATCTCCTATTTTAATGAGGGGATCACAATGGAATCAGGCAGACCGGAACTTCCTGTTTTTACAAGATTGATCTCAGTCCCCGAAGATGCTGTGATCAGGATCGATATTCTGAATACAGAAAATAGTGTAATCACGGATATAACACCCTTTCCCCGGCAAAACCTGCAATCTGAAAGTAAGGAAAACAACCGGGATTTCCTTATTGATACCGAGTTTTACCAGGATGGAACTGTTTTTCCGGAAAATTACTATCAATTGGGGGAAAGTGCTATTCTCAGGGATTTCAGGATTGTTCCGATAACTTTCAATCCTTTTCGCTATGATCCTGTTTCAAAAGAATTACATATAACTCAAAATATTTCCCTGATTGTTACTTTTGATCACCCGGATGAAGATTTTGACCGCACCGACAGGAAGATTTCCCGGAGTTTTGAACCGCTTTATCAATCCCTGATCCTGAATTATGATAACACCAGCCTGAGAGAAGAAGATTACCAGCAACCATCATATCTGTTCATATATGCCAACAACTCTCAGGTGGAAACATCATTACAGACATTGTTGGATTGGAAACATCAGAAAGGTTTCGAAGTAAATGCTGTCAGTACAGGACAGACGGGTAATAATAACAGCCAGATCAAAAGTTATATTCAGAATGCTTATGATAATTGGGAGAATCCTCCGGAATTCATCTGTTTTGTGGGAGATGCGTCGGGATCTTATTCTGTTCCCACCTGGTTTGAATCCTATTCGTATTATAATGGGGAAGGCGATCACCCCTATGCTCAGCTTGATGGCAATGATATTCTCGCCGATGTTTTCCTGGGCAGGATCTCTATTAGTAGCGTAACAGACCTGAATACAATAATTAATAAAATTTTAAATTACGAGAAAGAACCGTATTTAAGTAATACAAACTGGTATAAAAAGGCTTTACTGGTCGGTGATCCCTATTATTCCGGACAATCCTGTATCGTAACTAAGATAGGGATCAAGGAGAAGATCGAGAATGATATCCCGGATTTTACCTTCCAGGAAGTTTATGGCGGAAGTTTTGTCTCCCAGATGAACAGCGGATTTAATAGTGGTGTGAGCTATTTCAATTATCGTGGTTATCTCAATATGAGCGGCTGGGGTAATAGTAACACGAACAATCTGAGTAATGGCTATATGCTTCCTTTTGTCGTTACTCTGACCTGTGGAACAGGTGATTATTATAACACTACCGGTATTAGCGAAGCTTTTCTCAGAGCTGGTACACCGGGAACTCCCAAGGGAGCTATTGCAGCGATAGGTACGGCTACCTGGGGAACTCATACAGTTTTTAATAACTGTGTCGATGCAGGAACATACTACGGAATTTTTGTCGATCATATTTATAATCCCGGCGGAGCTCTTACCAGAGGTAAATTGAATTTATATCTTAACTTTCCCGGGAATCCGGGTAACTATGTGAGCATTTTCTCCCACTGGAATACCTTAATGGGTGATCCCGGAATCGAGTTTTGGACAGGAATCCCGCAGGATATGATTGTCGAATACAATGCCAATCCACCACTGGGGATTCATTATCTCGATATAACTGTAAGTGATCAAGTCGGTTATCCTCTCGAAAATGCCTGGGTCACGGTTTTAAGAGGTGATGATGAGATTTTTGATACCGGTTATACAGATATGGATGGCAGGATCTTACTTGATGTTCAGTCTGAAGAAATCGGTGATGTCTATTTGACTGTCACTAAACATAATTACATTCCTCATCTGGGAAATTTCTCTTTGACCCAGGAAAATATATTTGTGAATACACTGGATGTCGTTATAGATGATGATAACGAAGGCACTTCTTCGGGCAATGATAATGGCGAGATCAACCCGGGAGAAAGTATCGAACTTGGGGTAAGATTGAAAAATTTTGGTACTATAGATGCTGTCCAGGTAACGGCAATTTTATCAACAACAGTAGAATTCGTCGAAATAACAGACGATGAAGAAGAGTTCGGCACTATACCGCCCGGGGGATCTGTATTTTCTAATGACGATTTCGATTTTACGGTTGATCCGGGGACTATGGGAGGATGCGAAATCATCTTCTCACTCTTGATCTCGGATAACTTTGGAAATGAATGGCAGGATTATATATATCTGACTGTCGTCGGTCCTTATCTCGTTCAGGAGGATTATACTGTTATTGACGGCAATAACGGAATTTTGGATCCGGATGAAACCGCTGAATTAGAAATCACACTCTTTAACTTGGGAAATGTACCAATAAATCAGGTTTCCGGACTGCTCAGAACCGCGCATGAATTTATCACGATAGAGGACAGTTTAGGTTATTTTGGAACAATATTACCTCAGGATGACGCTTCTAACAGCAGCGATAGATTTGAGATCAAAGCCAGCAACCAGGCTACACCGGGCAGCCAGATCCCATTTATTCTGGAGGTTTATAATCCTGATGGTTACTGGGACAGTATTGAATTTCTCTTCGAGATCGGAACCGTCTCGATCACCGACCCTCTGGGACCAGATGCTTATGGTTATTACTGTTATGATGATGAAGACGACCAATATGATTTGTCACCCGAATATTTCTGGATCGAGATCGATCCTGATTATGGAGGACAGGGAACAATCATCAACATGTATGATACCGGGAATGATGGTGATATAGAAAATATTCCCCTACCCTTCAGTTTCAATTTCTACGGGATGAGTTATGATGATATAACTATTTGTTCCAACGGTTGGATAGCTCCGGGCGGTACGGAACAATACAGTTTCATGAACTGGCATATTCCCGGTCCTATGGGTCCATCCCCCATGATAGCGCCTTTCTGGGATGACCTGGAGATAGGTAATGGCAATGTTTGTTACTATTACGATGAGAATCTGCATTACTTTGTTGTTGAATGGTCTCATCTGGAAAATAATCATAACGGATATTCCGAAGAAACTTTCCAGATTGTGATCTTTGATACTACTTATTATCCAACTCCTTCAAATGATGCCGACATCTTGTTCCAGTATAAAGTCGTGAATGATATAGATTCCAATAATACGGAGGGACCCTACTCAACTGTCGGTATAGAAGATCATACCAGTCAGATCGGCTTGGAACATAGTTTTAGAAATATTTATCCGACAGCTTCCAAGCATCTTGAGGATGAGATGGCGCTCCTGTTTACTATCCGTGGTTCGGATGTCAGTGCTCCTGCTATAGCGGATCTCAGTCAGGACAGCTTCAATTTTGCAGTTCTGGTCGGTGAATCTGACTCTGAGGAATTTATTCTCTCTAATCTGGGTGAACAGAATCTGTATTTCTCGATCGTGGAAGACTACCTCTATTCACCCCGTCTGTCCGAAAGAGGTTCCGGGGGACCGGATAATTACGGTTACGTCTGGAAAGACAGTAATGATCCGGATCAGAGTATTATCTATAGCTGGAGAGATATTGAAGATATAGGTACATTGGTAACCTTCCCCCATAATGATACCGGTTCTGATCTTATTCCTCTGGGATTTACCTTTAATTTCTACGGTACGGATTATGATGAATTCAGGATCAATCCCAATGGTTGGATCGGGTTTGGTGATGATACTAATGAGTGGTTGAATACCGCGATCCCCAATCCTGATGCCCCCATGCCTGCAATCATGCCTTACTGGGATGATCTCTATCCCTGGGATGGTGAACAGGGAGGTGGCGATGTCTACTATTACAATACAACGGATAGCTTGGTAATACTGTTTGATAATGTTATTCATTATCCGGGTAACCATAATGGAACCTATGATTTTCAAGCTATCATCTATGCGAACGGTGAAATGCTCTTTCAGTATAGAGCCGTATCCGGAGATATAGATACTGTTACGATCGGAATTCAGAATGAGGACTCCACTGATG
>JAUVIJ010000096.1 GCA_030592835.1 Candidatus Cloacimonadota bacterium
GAACTTGAAAGAATATCGGGGTATGTAAAACTTATCTTTCTTTTCCTTTATTTCTGCCAAAATTTTCCTGATTAAATATTCCGGCACATCCTCATCTTGATATTTTCCGAGGAACCGGTTTAAAATATTATATTCCCGGATCTCATTCTGGCAATCCAGACAGGTTTTTATATGTTCCCTTAAAAAAACCATTTCCTTTTCCGGTAACTCATTATCAAGAAAGGCATTTATTTTTTTGCTGAGTTTACATTTTTTATTCATTTTTCAAACCTCTATTATTACTGACAAACTGTTGCTTTTTTCCCTGCAAAATATATATTTTCAATTTTTTCTTTGCCCGGACAAGTCTGGAATCAACTGCAGAAACAGATAATGAAAGAGCATTAGCAATCTGTTTATAATTCATCTTTTGATAATATTGCATTTCCAACAGTAATATTTCTTTTGGCTTTAACCTTTGAAAAGCTAATTTTATCCATTCCTGAGCATTGCTGTTTTCTTCTGATGGGTTGGAAGGAACCGGATAATTGTCAATTTCTGCAACATTATGATAGATATTATTATACTTCTTCCTTTTTTTGATTTTGTTTAAAGCCATATTATATGCTGATCTATATAAATAGGGTCGAAAAGAATTCTCATCGACCCTGACCATTTTGTTATAAAAAGCGATGAATACTTCCTGGAGGAGATCTTCAGCATCTTCACGATTCCGCAGGATTTTCAGCAGATAATTAAAGATTCTTTTACTTTCAGATTTAAAAATTACTTCGAATTTATTTCTATCCATATACCAACATACCGATTTTTATATATAAAGACATCTCTTTAAAAATATCTCTGCACATTATATTAAAATATAAAGGAAAATAAAAAATCTTGCCAGATAAACACTTAGAAATTTTTTTGAATTAGATTATATCTGAGGAAGGTTATTATGTCAAGGGTATGTGACGTGTGTGGGAAAAAACCGATGGTTGGTAATCATAGGAGTCATGCTATGAATGCTAATAAAAGAAAATTTTATCCCAATCTTCACAAAATGAAAGCAGAAATTGATGGGAAGGTTAAGAAGATTAATGTCTGTTCTTCCTGTTTAAGAGGAAACAAAGTTAAGAAAGTCGTATAAAAAGAAAGACCGGTTTAACGGTCTTTTTTTTACCTAATATTCAGCCATTCCTGAAATTGCATTATGAAAAACAAACCAATTAAGATATTGAGGTGAAAAATGGAATTAATCAAAGAAAAAATTGATTTTCCCGAAGGCTGCAACCTCATCTTTGGAATGTCTCATTTTATCAAAACCGTAGAAGATCTTTATGAAGTGATGATCAACAGCACCCCCGACATTAAGTTCGGACTGGCCTTTAATGAAGCGTCGGGTCCATGTCTGGTTCGAAAGGAAGGAAATGATAACGAATTGATAGAAATCGCTGTTGAAAATCAGTTACGACTTGGAGCAGGGCATACTTTTCTGATAATTATCAGAAATGCTTTTCCCATTAATGTTTTACAGGCTGTTAAAGCTTGCCGGGAAACAGTGTCCATATTCTGTGCTACAGCAAATCCGGTAGAAGTTATTCTGACCGAAACGCAACAGGGCAGAGGTGTTCTTGGAGTTGTTGACGGATCTTCTCCTCAGGGTATCGAATTGGATAGTGATATCACCAGCAGGAAAAAGTTCTTGAGAGATATTGGATATAAGAGGTGATAAGAACATTTCTTGCACTTGAACTTCCTACAGCTTTTAAGAAAGAACTCATTACAAGGATCAACAACTTTAAAGCTTATAATTCCAGTGGGGTCAAGTGGGTTGAAGACAAGAATCTACACATTACCCTTCAATTCATTGGTGATACCAGGGAAGATCATATAAAGGAACTGGCGGAAAAATTCCATCGGATAATTTTAGATTTTAAACAGGCACATTTACAAAATCCTCAGATACAACTTATTCCGGGAAAACATCCTCGAATTCTCTGGGTTAATTTTGATGCGGTGAATCAGGACATTTATAAAATTTCCAGAAAAATTAAAAGTGAGATCGCCAATTTGGGATATCGACTGGATAAAAAACCATTGAGAATTCATGCTACACTGGGAAGAATAAAAAAAAGATTGTCAGAAATTTTAATAAATAAAATATTATCAAGTGAGATAAGTATAAAACAAATAGTTATAACTCGAGCTACGTACTATCAGAGCATATTAAGGTCGGATGGACCTGTATATCATGAAATTGCGAGTTACGATTTTAAAAAGGAGTGAAAATGGCCAGTAAAGATAAAATATCAGCTTTAAAAACTGCCATGAACCAACTGGACAAACAATTTGGAACAGGAACCATAATGAGAATGGGAGATAAACCTGTTGCCAGTGTAGGGATAATTCCCAGCGGAGCCTTAAATTTAGATGCTGCTCTCGGTATTGGAGGATATCCCCGAGGCAGGATAACCGAAATTTATGGATCGGAAGCATCGGGAAAAACCACGCTGGCATTACATGCGGTTGCTGAAGCACAAAAGGCAGGAGGAGTATGTGCGTTCATTGATGTAGAACATGCCCTGGACCCAATCTACGCTTCAAATATTGGAGTAGATACAGAAAATCTTCTCCTTTCTCAACCTGACGGAGGTGAACAGGCTCTGGAAATTGTCGAAACCCTTGTCCGTAGCAGTGCTCTTGATCTGATAGTGATTGATTCTGTTGCTGCTCTTGTCCCAAGAGCTGAAATAGAAGGTAATATGGGAGATTCCCATATGGGTCTACAGGCAAGACTTATGTCTCAAGCATTGAGAAAACTTACCGGGATCATAAGTAAATCAAATACAGCAGTTATGTTTATTAATCAGACTAGGATGAAGATAGGGGTTCCTGCCTATGTAAATCCGGAAACCACTACCGGTGGAGTTGCTCTGAAGTTTTATTCTTCTATCCGTATTGATGTCAGAAGAGTTTCTTCCATTAAAAAAATTGGCACCGATGCCGAGATAGTAGGTAATAAGACCAGAGCCAAGATTGTAAAAAACAAGTTTGCACCGCCTTTCAGAAGGGTTGAATTCCCAATTATTTTTGGCAAAGGTATTTCCTCTATGGATATTGTCATTGATCTGGCGGTTGAACACGATATTATCAATAAGAGCGGTTCCTGGTATTCCTATGGTGAAATTAAGATTGGTCAGGGCTCGGAAAAAGTAAAGGAACTTTTTACCGAAAATCCTGAGATCTATGAAGAAATTGAAGACAAAGTTCGCGTTATTCTAGGATTGAAAAATTCACCTGAAAATGAAGATCAGGATAAAAAGTAAGACTAAAACTACTTTTATAGTATATCTGTACGATGAAATCTGGGGGGTTTTACCTATGAAAACTCTCCAGAATTTTTTTTCCGTTGAAGAAGGATCACTTTCAGTAGATAATACGATAAAAAATGAAATACAAGCTGAGATAGAAAAATATGCATGGAAAAGACTACTGGATTTCATTGCCTACAGGGAAAGATCAAAAGGAGAAGCAGACAGATTCCTGATGAGATTGCCCCTGGATACGACCATCAGCAATAAGTTAATCAAGAAAGCTCAATCTTATAATTATCTTAATGACGAACGATTCACTGAGATATTTATCGAGGACATGATAGCAAAAGGTAAGAGCCGTACAGAGATCAAAAGCAAATTGTATCATGCAGGAATAAACGGTAGTATGGTAAAAAGGTTATTGAGTAAAAATTATACGCTGGAAATTAAGAATCAGATCTTGCATCAGGTCGTAGAAAAAGCCTGGCGGCGATTTGGATCACATTCACCGAAAGAGAGATTTATTAAGATCATGAACTATCTGGTAAGAAAAGGTTACTCAGCTGAGGATGTAAGACACCACTTAAACGTCAGAAATGAAAATGAGTAGAGAAATCGAGATCTGAGATTACGGGAAAATGAAATAAGGAAGGATTAAATGTTGTTAAAGAATATTATTACAGAACTGGAAAAACTTGCACCCCTGGATTTGGCTTATAAATGGGATAACTCCGGATTGCAAATAGGGGAACAGGAGCAGGAAGTAAGAAAGATCCTGCTGACCTTGGATGTGACAGAGCAAATTGCTGCTAAAGCCATAAACCAGAGTATCGATCTGATCATATCTCATCATCCTCTCATATTCAAAGAGATAAAAAAAATATCCGATCCGTTATTGTTGAAACTGATCAGAAACAATGTTTCTGTCTATTCACTTCATACCAATCTGGATGTAGTAAAAAAAGGTGTAAATTTTGCTTTGGCGGAAATCCTTGATCTGGAGGTATTGGAATTCATCAATCATGATACCGGTGCTGATTTATATCATGTTATTGTCTATGTCCCCCAGGATGCTGTAGAGGAAGTATCTGAGGCTGTATTTACAGCAGGTGCGGGAATAATTGGCAACTATGATCATTGTTTAAATAAATACGAAGTAAAAGGCCAATTCAGACCTTTAGCTGAAAGCAAACCTGCCATCGGTTCAAAAAACATTCTGTCTGAAAATCAAGAAACCAAGCTTGAATTTTTTGTTGATTCGTTCAATCTGCAAAATGCATTAAATAAAATAATCACCACTCATCCTTATGAAACGCCTGTTTACGCGGTGTATCCCCAGAAAAAACAGAATCAGAATTACGGACTGGGTTTTATCTGCAAAATGAAACAGGAAATGACCCTCACAGAATTTGCCGAAACAGTCAGAGACAGGCTACAGGCTAAAAAGGTTAAGTTGTGGACAGCGGGTAGAAAGATAACTACAGCTATTAATACTGTAGCCATCTGCGGTGGCAGTGGAAACTCGCTGATCCCCTTGGTATCTAACAGAGCCGATGTATTTGTATCCAGTGATATTACTTATCATAACTTACTGGATAGTAAGATACCTATCATTGATGCCGGGCATTTTTATACGGAATTCCCTGTTTTGAAAAGACTGCAAAAAGATTTGGAAAAGTTAAATCTGGATATCTCCCTTGTCGCTATTTCTGAGCACGATATTCAGAGAGAATACTATTTGTAAGAAATATCTACATATAAATGTGAGATTATCGCACAAAACTTGACAGAATTATCCTGATTTTATACTTTTGGTTTGCTGGAGGTGTTAATCATGGATTTCAATGAAAAGATCGGGAAAAGAATAAAGGAACTTAGAGAATATTTAGAACTTTCTCAAGAGGATGTAGCTTCTAAAATAGGAATCGCAAGAGAAGCTATTTCCAATATTGAGAACGGTAAAAGAAAAGCATCTGCTGAGGATTTAACAAAAATAGCTGCGATCTTTAATATATCTACAGATTCAATTATAGACCCTTCAAAAGACATTAAGGTAATTCTTCCTTCTGAAAAAACAGAGATTAGAAAGAATAAAATTGAATTGAGAATAAGCGTACCTCAGAAAAATATGAAAAAATTCACAGAAGTGCTGCTCTATATTCTAAATAGGATAGGATCTAAACCGAATATTGGAGAAACAGTTTTATATAAAATCCTGTATTTCATCGATTTTGATTATTACGAAAAATATGAAGAGCAATTAATAGGGGCTACTTACCAAAAAAATAATTATGGTCCTACACCGAAAGAGTTTATCAAGATCGTCAAACAAATGGAAGGTGTAGATCTATTTAAAGTTCAGGAAAAATATTTTGAGTATCCCCAGACAAAATATTTACCCCTTAGAAACCCGGATCTGTCTTTGATTACAGCGGAAGAGATTCAATTAATTGATCAGGTTTTAAATAAACTTTCGGACATGAATGCTTCCCAGATAAGTGAATATTCTCACAACGACGTACCCTGGTTAACAACAGATAATGGTGGTATTATCGAATATGAAAGTGTATTTTACCGAACTGCGCCCTATTCTGTCAGAGACTAGTTGTGGTAATATTTAATGTAATTAACTATTTGGAGGAATTTGAGAAAGACCTTAAAAAGTTAAATAAAAGATTTAAGACTCTTGATTCTGATATGGAAAATTTTATCAAAACACAGCTCAGATTATATCATAAATTGAATATTGATAATGGTGGAATATTAAAAATAAGTGGATTAAGTATTAAGTCTCCACAGATATTTAAAGCGAGAAAGTTTGCCTGTAAAGCTCTTAAAGGAACCGGTTCTAAAAGTGGAATCAGGATAATATATGGGTATTATAACAAAGGGGATAAGATAGAATTTATTGAGGTCTATTATAAGGGCGATAAAGAAAATGAAGACAGAGAGAGGATATTAAAAAAATATGGATAAAAAAATAAATTGGCAACATCCTGGCGGAAAGCTTAGAGAATTAGGAGCAGACAGTTTATCCAATTCTGAATTATTATCGATAATAATTTCATCTGGAATAAAGGGTAAATCTGCTGAAAACATTTCAAATGAGATTATGAATAAATTTGGTTCATTTAAAGGATTAGCAAATCAACCGATGGATAAATTGTTTAAAATCAAAGGGTTATCTAAAGTTAAAATAACTAGAATTGCAGCAGTGTTAGAAATTGCGCGAAGGATTGTAAAAGAGGTAATTGAAAATAATGAGTAATGGGAAAAATAATCGCAAAATGTTTCCAAATCCATATGACACATTATCAAAAAAAACTGAAAGAAGTGCAGTTGCTGTTTTAATGCATTGGATGAGAGAAATAATTGATGAATTTAATCTTGATCTTGGATATCCAGATGTTGACACATCTGGTTCCGATCGAAAAAGCCCAGATATTATCATTCCTGAATCAAAAAGAAGTAAAAGAATTATTATGCTAATAGAAGCTAAACAGCCATACTTTAATGTATTTGATGAAGAGGAACTAAAAGAACCTGCAAGAAAGAAGGCAAATATAAGAAAATCAAAATATTTTGCTACTACAAATTTCAAGAAACTTATTTGGTTTAACGCAGAAAAAGCAAATAATCCCAGTAAATTTTCGGAAGAGGAACAGATTGTTGAAAAAATAATATTATCCGAAATTGAGAATATAGATTTAATAGAACAATATAATTATAAAGAATCAATAAAGAAAGCATTAAGATATTTTTTAACTAAACTTATTTCAATAAACACTGGAAAAGAATCTGAACCAAAACATCCAATTGATGAATTGCTC
>JAUVIJ010000202.1 GCA_030592835.1 Candidatus Cloacimonadota bacterium
AACTTTTCTTTGCTTGACACCGACTTTTTTAAAGATTAAATGACAGTTAATATAATTTTAAAGGTTAATTATGAAGGAAAAGGTTCTACTTCTCATCCTGGACGGATTTGGATTATCAGATCCGGGAATAGGTAATGCGATCGAGAATGCAAGCACACCAAATTATGATACTTATAAAAAGGATTTTGCCGGTTGTAATCTGGAGTCATCAGGTTTATCTGTAGGATTACCGGAAGATACCATGGGTAATTCAGAAGTCGGGCATTTGAACATTGGAGCAGGCAGGATCGTCTTTCAGATGAACACCTTTATTGATTCCGAAATTGCCAAAGGTAGCTTTTATGAGAACCCATCCCTGAAGAAAGCAATAGCTCATGTCCGTATTCACAGCAGTAAATTACATCTTTTCGGCCTGATGTCAGATGGCAATGTTCACAGTTATCACAAACATCTTTGGGCATTGTTGGAATTCTGCCGCCAGCAGGAACTTAAGGAAGTATATTTCCATGCCTTTATGGATGGCAGAGATACTTCACCCAAGGGAGGTTATGGTTATTTAGAGAAATTCCTGAAGGTTGCTAAGAAGATCGGGATCGGCAGGATCGCTACTATATCCGGCAGATACTATGCCATGGACAGAGATCAACGCTGGGAAAGGATCAGAAAAGCTTATGAAGCGATTATCAAGGGAAAAGGAGAAATCTATAGGGATCCGTTAGAAGCTATCAAAGACAGTTATGATCAAGGCATTACCGATGAATTCATCCTTCCGAAAGTGATTACTGATGCAGAACACGAACCGGTCACAATTAAGGATGGGGATTGTATCATCTTTTTCAATTTCAGGGCTGATAGAGCACGTCAGATCACCAGAGCTTTTATAAAGAAAGATTTCAATAAGTTCCCGGTTAAAAAATTCAAAGATCTCAAATTCATCTGTTTTGCTGAATATGATAGTGATTTCAAGGATGAAGTCGAAATCTGCTTTCGTTTGCCTAAAATGGTCAATATTCTGGGAGAAGTAATTTCAAAGAATAATCTGAAGCAGCTCCGTCTGGCTGAAACCGAGAAATATGCTCATGTAACCTTCTTTTTCAATGGCGGCAGAGAAGATCCTTTTCCGGGTGAAGATCGCCTTCTGGTTCCTTCCCCAAAAGTAGCAACCTATGATCTTCAACCTGAAATGAGTGCTTTTCTGGTCAGAGACCTTCTCATCGAAAATCTAAAAATGAATAAATACGACCTGATCATCACCAATTTCGCCAATTGTGATATGATCGGGCACACAGGTGTTTACACCGCGACTTTGAAAGCTGTTGAGGTCATCGATCAATGTCTAGGCAATATTGTCCCTGTAGCAATAGAGAATGGCTATAGTATTATCATTACAGCGGATCACGGTAATGCTGAAAAAATGCTCGATGAGAAGGGAAATCCTTTTACAGCTCATACAAAAAATAAAGTCCCTTTTTTATTACATTTGAATGATCAGGGCAAACCACTGCTCAAAAATGGGATATTAGCTGATATTGCTCCGACTATTTTAAAAATGATGAGTATAAATAAGCCAATTGAGATGACCGGTAATTCTTTACTCCAGGAGGGAAAATGACAATCTTTGAAAGGATAGATATCAATAAGAAAAGAAGGATGCCACCTTTTATCATGATCATCCTTCTTGTAGCATTATTATTCGGATTATACTTGAAATCATGCTGGAAAAAACAGCAAGACGATATTCTGAAGATCACTAATATAGAAATAGCCGAATATACTCCCGGAAATATCGATATCAAATTCAATATTATTAACGTTCATGATATTGCACTTTCCAAGATCATCCTGATCACAGTTTATGATAGCGAGGGATTCGAACTGGCAAGCAAATTATCGAAGATCGAAATCACAGCTCGGAGTAATAAACGGTATTTGAAAGTACTGACCAAATTCGAAAGACCGGTCAATGATAACAATAAACCGGATTTCGTTACGGTCGAGATCCACAAACCCTAATCAGGTAAGCCTATGTCCAAACCAATAGAAAACTACGAAATCATAAGATCTATTCTCAACACTTTTCATGATATTGCCCTGATCATTGATAATACAGGTATAATATTGGCTCATAATGAACATGCTTTACAATTGTTGTCGAAATTCAGGAATGACCTGGTCGGATTGAATCTGAAAAATTTCATGAACGAAGCTATGATCCAAATCCTTAACGAAAATATTAAGCCGGTAATTTCAAAAAGACAACCTCTTCATGTTGAAGAGAGGATTTTTAACAAGTTGTTCGATATCTACTTCTACCCTATTAGAGAAGAAAATACAAAACCGGATAAAATAATATTATTTGCTCGTGATATTACCGAAAAAAGAAGGATCGAAGAATCGGAGATCAGAAAAACCCTGGAAATGGAGAAATTACTCGAAACTGCCCGGGATCTCACTTCCAGTCTTGATATCCTGGAAGTTCTGAGCAGAATAGGTAAAAGAGCCAGTGAGATCCTGCAATCCTACAGTTCTATTTATCTTCTGGAAAAGGACAATAAAACCCTTACGCCTCAGGTTGTTGTTGATCCTGTTTACGAAGAGGAGATCCTGTCCATCGCCCTGGATGTTGATAACAGTTTAACAGGGAAAAGCGTGCGGCTGAAAAAAAGCCTGATGTTCAATAATGTAAAAGATGAAAACGATGCCTTTCAAATACCTGAGACTTCCGAACTGGATAACGAAAGAGTTATTGTTGTTCCTTTTGTATCCAATAACATCGTTTTGGGTGCCATGTGTCTGAACAGGATCGGCACTATGTTCACAAAGGATGATCTTTCCCTCGCTGAAACTTTTGCTGCCTATGCTACAATAGCTATTAAAAATGCCCAGACCTACCAGGATCTGCAACACGAATACGAGGAAAGGAAAAAGGCTGAAAGTCAATTAGCCGCTCATCAGGAACACCTGAGAATGATCAATAAAATCCTTCGTCATGACCTTCTCAATAATCTCGGTGTTTTAAAAAGTTCAGTGAATCTCTATCTGAATTCAGAAAAGGAAGAAAGATATATTCGGGAAGCTCAAAAAGGTATCGATAAAAGTATTGATCTGATCAATCGGATGAGAAAACTGGAAAATCTGCTGAATCAGGATCAGAATTTAAAAATGTATGATATCAATAAACTGATCTCAAGAATCTCTGCCAATTATTCTGATTTGAAATTCAGTATTAAAGGATCGGGAAAGGCTCTGGCTGATGAAGCACTGGTATCGGTCATTGATAATATTTTTAATAATGCAATTATCCATGGTAAAGCTGACAAAATCGATATTGTAATCACAACTGACAAAATGTGCATGGTACGAATTGCTGATAATGGCAAAGGAATCCCGGAAGAAATATTATCCCATATATTCGAAGAAAACTTTCACTACGGTGAATCCGGAAATACCGGTTTAGGACTACATATAGCTAAAAAAACTCTCGAACGTTATAGAGGATACATTTACGCTGAAGCCGTTCAACCTCAGGGTACAGCTATTATTCTGGCTATGAACAAGATTACTGATTAATATCAGGAAAAAATCTTTTTAAAGAACCTGAT
>JAUVIJ010000243.1 GCA_030592835.1 Candidatus Cloacimonadota bacterium
ACTCTAACCCTGCCGGTTGATTTTGTATTCAGTTTTGATTATCAGATCAAGGAAGAGGGCTTTCTATCAAATAAGAGAACATATTTTACTAGTCTGGATTCCGAAACAGGTATTTACGGTAAACTGAAATTGCATTATCATGATGCTGAGATCATTTATTCCTGGGAAGAAAGAGAATTTTAGGTTTTGTAATGGATAGTGAAGTTTATCAGTTTGTTGTCTCCCTGAAATCAAGGAATTTATCTAAGCATACAATTAAAGCTTATTCCAAGGACCTGGAACAACTACAGTTTTTTTTGCAGAGATATTTCCAGGATGGAAAAGTTACACTTTCTGAGGTCACAAGACAATTTCTCCGTGATTATCTCCGGGAAATGAACCGACAGGGTTGTGGAAACCGTAGTCTGGCAAGGAAAGTGACCACGGTTAAAATTTTTTTCCGTTTCTGTGTCTTACATGATTTTCTTGAACAAGACCCGGCTGAAAACCTGAAAATCCCGAAATTTGAGAAAAAACTACCGAAATTTTTCAGTGAGAAGGAAATGGAGGAATTACTGCACATCCCTGATCTGACCAGCAAATTCGGAATCAGGAACCGGGCAATGCTGGAACTCATATATTCCAGCGGATTGAGAATTAGTGAGGTCGCAAATCTAACTCTGTCGCAACTGGATCTTAATAATAAACTTATCAGAATTATCGGCAAAGGGAATAAAGAAAGAATCGTTCCTCTCGGCAGTCAGGCCAAAAGAACAATTCGGAATTATTTGGGAATTCGCAACAAATTCAGTGGGAAAGAAAGTAGAGAAGAGCTTTTTCTTTCCAAAAGTGGCAAGGCTCTTACATCTGATGAATTACGAGAGATTCTGGATCGCTATATCAGTCTTGTTGCCAGAACAAAGGGATATTCACCACATTCTATAAGGCATTCCTTCGCTACCCATCTACTTGCTCATGGAGCCGATCTCAGGGCGGTTCAGGAGATGCTCGGACACAGTAATCTCTCGACTACGGAGATTTACACCCACCTTTCTCTAAAAGACCTGAAAGAGATTTACAATCAGGCACATCCCCGCAGTAAAGGTGAATAACAGTTTTTCATGTATTTTCTTCCGGAGGATTAGAATATGTACAAGCGATTAACTATGATATGTCTATTGATCATTTTGTTTTCCATTCTTTATCCGGAAGAGGTTACGGAAAGAACTAATGAAAATCAGCAAAGAACAGCAACAGTCCATAAATTGAAAAAAGATATTACTTCTCTTTTTAAAGCGGAAAGCAGGGAAAAACAATTCGACTGGTGGGATGAAAAGTGGGGTAACAACATACCGGAAAGGAATATTAAGAAAGAGACGATCAAAATTCTAGTCAATGGCAAAGACGAGAATAGCATCCTTCGGAATGAACAGTTTGCTCTCCGGATATTTTTATCTGATGATTCTTATTCCGCTATCCTGAATTTCTGGGTTGATATGGATTTTAATGGAAAGTTGAACAAACAGGTGGATTCCAGAGTTCAGCAGCAGTTGATCAGCGATAACGATCAAGTCGATGAAAGTAAAACCCGTGGACAGATTCTTATTACTGTTGAAGAAGGATTCAATCAGGTCTCAAATCTACATCTGCTTATCCAAGCTGTCGATAATGGGGGAGAGGACGTGGTTTTCCTATCCGTACTTCCGGTAAGAACAGAGTATAGCATTTCGGGAAAAATCGAACCAGACCAACCCTTTATACTGATTATTGCAGCTAACGAGAAAGATAAGTGGATGACCTCCTCTGATGAAACCGGGAGTTATCAAATATTTGTTGATAAACCGGGTGAGTATATTGTTCAATCTTTTGATATCTGGGATCATCTTGAAAATATGTACACTAATGATGATTATTCTGATCTTGTAGTCGATCCTGGAATAACTGGAATAGATTTTCATTACATCGAACCTTAATGTTATAGTTACATTATAATTTAAAATATTATTCGTGTTTCTTAAAATGAAAATCGAGGAAATTTACACACAAATTTGAACTTGACTAATTTTTCTGAGTATTGGCTTTATAATTCCCATAAATCATTTAGTATCTTATTTCTAATATTCTTGTATTTTTTGGCAAAATATTTTTAATTGTATTTGAATTTTTTAAAACTTAGCATCTTTGCGGTAAGTCCTTTTTGGTTCTGGCTTGTCCAGGTTAGGAGTTTTTAATCTATGAGTAACACAAAAAAAACAATAGGTAGATTAATCGGTGGATTTGTTTTTGTAATTGGAGCTACTTTAACAGTAAAACATCTTGGTGTTGATGCTTCATACAGCATAATTATCTTGGTAGTTGGATTATTTATAGTTAATCATTTTAAAAGATAGAATGATATATTAGAATGCTGTCTATGAAGAAATTACAAATAATTACAAAGATAATCTATAAATAAACGGGTTTTGTAAGTCTCACAATTAAACCCAGATAATGCAGTAGATATTTTCAAATAGCAGCATTCTTTTATGTGTGAATGAATTACAAAATTGTTTCTGAATATCTTTATGATATGCATGAAAATTTTGTAACCCATC
>JAUVIJ010000052.1 GCA_030592835.1 Candidatus Cloacimonadota bacterium
TACGACCAGCCAGTTTCTATCATCAGATGCGGTTTCAAGATCACCGAACAATTCTTCGATCTCAACCGGTTTATTAGTGGACATAGGGTTAAGGGCAGATCCCTTCCTTTTTTTTACAACCTGATTATATTATCGCTTTTTATTCCTTTACAGGCATTCCTTGTATCCAGAATTAATCGCGAGTGCTTTACTATTGCAGGGTAGTCGAACGCATTGTGGTCTGTAATAATAATTATTGCATCATAGGATTTAAGGTTCTCAAGAGGCACTGATTTATAACTTTTTTCGTTTTTCTCATTATAGAATTCCGGAATATGAGGATCATGATAATAGAAATCTGACTGGTATTTATCCAGTAATACAATAATATCCTGGATTGGAGATTCTCGCATATCTTCGATGTCTTTTTTGTAAGCAGCCCCGAGAAGCAAGATCTTGCTGTTGGAGAGAGATTTTTTCTTTTCGTTGAGTTTTCTCTGTAGTTTATTCACAACAAAGTCCGGCATTGCATTATTGATCTCGCCAGCTAATTCGATCAATCTGGTATGATATCCGTATCCCCTGGCTTTCCATGTCAAATAAAAAGGATCTAGAGGAATACAATGACCGCCGATACCAGGTCCGGGATAAAAAGCCATGAATCCATATGGTTTTGTTTTAGCAGCATCTATGACTTCCCAGATGTCCAGACCCATTTTTTCGCAAAGTATGGTCATTTCATTTGCCAGGGCGATATTGATATTTCTGAATGTATTTTCGTAGATCTTTTCCATTTCAGCTACTGCAGGAGAAGAAACCAGACAGATCGGAGCATCGAGAATGGCATTATAAAAAATTTTGGATATCCGATTACATTCAGCAGTAACACCGCCTACAACTTTGGGAGTATTTGCAGTTTTAAAATCCTTATTACCAGGATCCACTCTTTCCGGAGAAAAAGCTATGAACAGGTTCTCACCCACTTTATAACTATTTTCTTTCCCCAGGATCGGAACGAGTATTTCTTCCGTTGTTCCGGGATAAGTTGTGCTCTCAAGTATAACCAGAGTATCTTCAGACAGGTTTTTAGATAAAGATTCAACTGCACTTTTAACGTAAGAAGAATCCGGTTGCTGGTATTTATCCAGAGGAGTTGGTACTGCAATCATGATCACATCAGTTTCTCGGAGACAAGCGTATTCTTTATCTGCTTTTATTCTGCCTTCAGCGACCAGAGTTTTTAGTTCCTGATTATCCACATCTCCAATATAGTTTTCACCGTCATTGACATGAGTTACAGCATAATCACTTATATCCACACCCAGCACTTTAAAACCTTTCCGGGCTACTGTAACTGCCATTGGCAGTCCGACATATCCCAAACCTATAACTCCAATTACAGCCGTTTTAGTTTTAATTTTTTCTTCAAGAGTCAACTTAAACTCCTTATATGATCTAAATTAGTATCTATAATAATCCGGTTTATAGGGACCATCAGGGCTGACCCCTATATATTCCGCCTGTTTTTTCGTAAGCTGAGAAAGTTTAATTCCAAGTTTGTCAAGATGTAATCTGGCAACTTTTTCATCCAAGATTTTAGGCAAACGATAAACTTTTTTATCATGCTGTTTCTGCCAGAGTTCTAACTGAGCCAGAACCTGATTGGAAAATGAATTGCTCATAACACAAGAAGGATGTCCCGTAGCGTTGCCCAGATTTACCAATCTTCCCTCGGATAATAGAATGATGGAATTTCCCTGTGGGAAAATTATTTTATCGACCTGTGGTTTAATACTTATCTTTTTTATTCCGGGAACAGCAAAAAGTTCGTTAACCTGAATCTCGTTGTCAAAATGTCCTATGTTGCATACTATTGCCTGATCTTTCATCTGTGCCATATGATCAACACGGATAACATCACAATTACCGGTTGCAGTGATGAATATATCACCTGAACCGACAACATTTTCGAGATTATTAACTTCAAAACCCTCCATAGCCGCCTGATAAGCACAAATAGGATCGATTTCTGTTACAATGACCCGGGCACCAAAACCACGCATAGATTGAGCACAACCCTTACCGACATCTCCATAACCGCAGACAACCACTATCTTTCCTGCAACCATGACATCTGTTGCCCGTTTAACACCATCTGCAAGTGATTCTCGACAACCGTACAAATTATCAAATTTCGATTTAGTTACAGAATCATTTACGTTAATAGCTGGGAACAGCAGTTTTCCGGCTTCGGCCAGTTGGTATAATCTATGAACACCTGTTGTTGTTTCTTCCGATACCCCCCGGATAGAAGAAGCGATCTTGATCCAATCTCTTTTATCCTCACTGAGTAAAGACCTGATTATTCTCAGATCTTCGGTATCATCTCGATCAGTTGAATTCATGGTTCTCTGTTGAAATTTCACAGCTTTATGCAGGAACAAAGTGGCATCTCCCCCATCATCTACGATAAGATGCGGTCCTTTGCCATCAGGGAAAGTCAGTGCCTGTAGAGTACACCACCAGTATTCCTCCTGGGTTTCTTCTTTCCAGGCAAATACAGGAATACCTTTTTTGGCTATTGCCGCAGCGGCATGATCCTGAGTAGAGTATATATTACAACTCGCCCAGCGCACATCAGCTCCCAGATCGATCAGAGTTTCTATCAGTACTGCTGTCTGGATAGTCATGTGCAGACTACCGGTAATACGTGCTCCAGTTAGAGGTTTCTCTTTAGCATATTCTTCCCTGATCGCCATCAGACCAGGCATCTCAATCTCGGCAATGTCAATTTCCTTTCTGCCGAAATCAGCCAGTCCGAGATCTCTGATCCTGTAATTCATACTGATTTAATACCTTTTATTAGGATTACGGTTTTTATCCCGATAATCCTTTCTGTTTCGATTATCTCTCTGGAACCTTGGTTTATTATCATATTTCCTTTCACCATCATCATTAGGATTGATCACAGGATCGGGATTACCTTCGATATTTTTCATGGAGAAATTGTTCTTACCTTTCTCCGAACCGATAAATTTTACTTTCACTTTATCGCCTACTTTAACTATATCGGTTGTATCTCTGATCCTTGAGCGATGTAATTCTGAAATATGGATAAGTCCATCTTTGAAACCGTTTCTAACCTTTACAAAAGCCCCGTAGGTCTCTGTCCGGAATATTAACCCGTCATAGATCTTATTAAACTCCAGATCATTAACAATATCCCCGACAAGTTCTTTTGCATTTTCGATGGATTCTTTATTCGGAGAAGCTATGGAGATACGACCGCTATCATCAATATCTATTTCAGCACCTGTTTTTTCAATGATCATCTTGATCGTCTTTCCACCTGGTCCGATCAATCCTCCGATCTTATCGGGATTGATCTGTAATGTTACTATCCTGGGTGCATTTTCGGAAATATCCGGTCTGGTTTCGGGTATGGTCTCGGTGATTTTATCCAGAATATATAATCGGGCTGTTTTTGCTTTTTCGAGGGCGATCTGCATGATCTCCCGGGTAATACCTTCGATTTTAATGTCCATCTGCATCGCCGTTATCCCATCTGCTGTTCCAGTCACTTTAAAATCCATATCTCCGAGATGATCTTCCAGACCCATAATATCAGTAAGCACGACATAGTCGTCTCCCTCCATGATAAGCCCATTGGCTATACCGGCAACAGGCTTGGAGATCGGCACACCAGCAGCCATCAAAGCCAGGGTTCCACTGCAAACAGTAGCCATGGATGATGACCCATTAGATTCCAGTGTCTCGGATACAATCCTGATAGTATAGGGAAAAGATTCCCATTCCGGCATCACTGGCTGTAAAGCTTTTTCGGCAAGCGCTCCATGACCGAGTTCTCTTCTACCCGGACCTCTCATGAAACCAGCTTCTCCAACACTGTAAGGTGGAAAGTTATAATGCAGAAAAAATTGTTTCTTATATTCTTCATCAAGTCCATCTATGATCTGCTCGTCCCTACCAGTACCCAGAGTTACAGTTCCCAAAGACTGGGTTTCACCACGGGTGAAAAGACTAGATCCGTGAACAATTGGAAGAATATCTATTTCACAGGTGATCGGACGGATTTCATCAAGGGTTCTACCATCTACTCGATGAGTATTTTTAACAATAGCATCCCTGATATATTTTTTTATAAGATCTTCAAAAGCATTTTTATACAACCTTTCATTTTCAGTATATTTTTCTTCGCCGTCTTCTTCTAAATAACGATCCAGCATTTCCTGTTTCCGATTATCGATAGCATCATATCTTTCCTGCTTTCCATGCAAGTTAGCATCTTTCTTGATATCGTCTCCAAAATCCTTTTCAATTCTCGAAATGATCTCTTTCGGAACCAGATCCAGCGTCACCTGCATTTTCTCTTTACCTACTTCCGAGATCAGCTCATTCTGCAGTTTTACCATAGATTTGATCACATCATGACCTTGATAAATTGCTTCCATTATTTTTTCTTCCGGGATCTCGTTTGCTCCAGATTCGATCATAACAATCGATGATTCAGTCCCGGCAACATCGAGATCGAGATCGAATTTTTCCTGCAAATCCATCTCAGGAAAGACCTTGATATCCCCTGCAATAATCCCTACTTTAACACCTGCAATAGGTCCACGAAATGGTATATCTGATATCCCTAGCGCTGCTGATGCTCCGATAATTGCCAGACTGCCCGTATCACATTTTCCATCATAAGAGAGGACAGTAACTACAACATGAACGGAATTACGAAAACCATTAGGGAATAAGGGTCTGATAGATCTGTCGATCAATCTGGCCTGCAATGTAGCTCTGGTAGATGGTCTGGCTTCACGTTTGAAAAAACCTCCGGGGATTTTCCCGGAAGCAAACATTTTCTCTATAACATCGACGGTTAAGGGAAAGAAATCTGTTCCTTCCTTTGGATCTTTTGAGGCAGTTGCTGTAACCAACATGGTGGTATTACCGTAGGATAAATATACTGAACCGTTCGCTTGCTTGGCCATTCTGCCAGTTTCCAGTATTAATTTTCTTCCGGCTAAATCAATTTCTTTCTTTACAATTGTAAAATTGTGCATTGAGTCTCCTTACATAGGGCACAAAAGCAATAGACTAAATTCAATTTCTATTAAACTTAGCTTATTGCTCCTGAGGCCCTCTCGTTATTCTTATTGGTGAATGAAAAAGGGGGTCAAACCCCCTGATTATTTATTTTCTTAATCCCAGAGTTTTTATCAATTTTCGGTATCTACTGATATCTTTTTTCTGGATATAAATCAGTAACCGTCTGCGTTTCCCAATCAACATCAGAAGACCTCTTCTGCTATGAAAGTCCTTTTTATGGATCTTCAAATGCTCAGTTATATCCTTGATCCTCTGAGTAAGTAGAGCAACCTGTACTTCGGGTGATCCTGTATCTGAATCGTGGAGTTTAAATTCTGCCACAATCGCCGTTTTGGCCTCTTGTTTTAATGCCATGCATTCCTCCGTTAAATTTTGAACAACTCAATTTAGAGGTCGATTCTTTGTAAAGTCTTTTATTCAAGTTCCCGATTAATAATGATTTAATCATTTCTTTCCGGCTAATTATATATTGACATATTTCTATCTGGACAAAATTTTTCCTGATTTTATTACCGAACTTGAGGTGTTATGAAAAATATAATTCGAATATATAAAATTATGCTGCGCTATTCCGGGTACTTGATTGCCGGATTATTCTTTATGCTTGGTTTTGCGCTGTTCAGTGGTGTCAGCGTTACTTTAGCCATACCATTATTTGATTATGTCTTCATGGATGATAAGCCGGAAATTCTATATACTCAATTCGACAAATTTCTGGAAGTTATTGTCCATACTTTTTCCGAATATTTGCATAACAATGACATCAAAACCATGTTCTCTGCAACTGCCCTGGATAATTTAGGAGAAAAGGTCGGTTCCATACTTTCCGTATCAGATCCGATATTGCTGCTCTGGATAATCAGTATCAGCGTTATTATCCTGATAATATTGAAGAATTTCTTTTTCTATGGTAACCGGGTTATGTTCGCAAATTTGAGAGGAAGAACTGTTAAAACCATTAGAGAAAAGATGTTCAGGAAATACCTGCATCAATCTCTGGAATTCTTCAGCACAAATAAAATTGGCGATTCTCTGGTAAGGATGGTCTCGGACGTAAGAATAGTCAGTCATCTCTTTATCGGATCTCTTTTTCAGACTCTACAGAATGTTGTTTTATTGATCGTTTACACGACCATTGCCTTATTCCTTAATCCCCGTTTATTCCTGGTCAGTCTGATCCTGTTCCCCGTTTTTTCCTTTTTTTTAGGGGCTTTAGGGAAAAAGATCAAGAAATATGCTAAGAGAATTCAAGCTCATTCTTCCGATCTCTTTTCAAATGTGGAGGAAAGCCTGAACAACATGCCCGTTGTCAAAGCTTTTGCCAGAGAAAATCATGAATTCAGTAAATTCAATATCATAAATACCCGGTTTTTCAGATTCTGGAGAAAATCTATTCTTTATACTGCTATAAACGTCCCTTTATCCGAGTTTAATGGCACATTTATGGGTATTATTGTGCTTCTGGTAGGTGGAAAACAGGTTCTCGCCCCCGGCAGCAGTTTTACTTACGGACAATTCATAACCTTCCTGCTGGCTATTTTTTCCATGCTGCACCCGATGAAGAAACTAACGAAAGCTTATGCCGATATCAGGAAAGCTCTGGTGTCCCTGAACAGGATTTCAGTGATCCTCGATAGAAGATCAGAGATCCTGGATAAAAAGAATTCCCAGAGTAAAAGAACTTTTAATGACAGCATCAAATTTCAGAATGTGAGTTTCAGTTATATTGAAAACAAACAGATACTCACAGATATATCTTTTACTGTAGAGAAGGGACAGCAGGCAGCTATTGTAGGTGTAAGCGGATCGGGAAAATCCACACTCGTCAACCTTCTACCCAGGTTTTATGATCATCAGGAAGGTAAAATACTAATAGATGGAATTCCAACTGAAGATATCAAATTGAAAGACCTGCGCACATTATTCGGATTTGTAACTCAGGATTCCTATCTTTTTAATGACTCTATCTATAATAATATAAAATATGGAACATTGAAAGATATTTCTGAAGATGATATACACAAGGCTGCTGAAATAGCTTTCGCTGATGAGTTTATCAATAACATTCCCGAAAAATTCAACCATATTCTGGCAATTCATGGTAATGACCTTTCCGGTGGTCAGAAACAGAGATTGTGTATTGCCCGGGCAATTGTGGGAGATCCGCCCATCTTGATTTTCGATGAAGCAACAAGTGCTCTTGATACTGAAGCAGAACAGAAGGTTCAGAAAGCGATCGAACGGGTAACGAAAAACAGGACTGTAATTGTGATCGCTCATAGACTTTCTACAGTACTTTCCTCAGACAAGATTGTTGTACTCGAAAAGGGCAGGATCGTTGGACTGGGAACCCATGCAGAATTACTGAAAACCTGTGACAGATATAAGAAGTTGTATCAATTGCAGTTCAGGGATAACAGTTCTGAATGAAGTTTCTATTTTTCCTATCCCAGAAATATTCTTTTCCCATAATCTCCCCGATAATAGATTACCTTGAAAAATCTCGTTTAGAATTCATGATCCAGATAACCCCCGGAATTGAATTGAATCTGGATAAAATGAACGAATCTGTTTTAAAATACAATATCACTACCAGCCAGAAAAAGGCTCTGGAGTTCA
This sequence comes from Candidatus Cloacimonadota bacterium, assembly GCA_030592835.1. Lineage (GTDB taxonomy): Bacteria > Cloacimonadota > Cloacimonadia > Cloacimonadales > TCS61 > JAUVIJ01. The sequence goes on from JAUVIJ010000052.1 coordinate 7,726, forward strand.
AACCTGATTTTGTAATAATTCCAGGTAATTTTGTGGATTATAGACTTCCTGGCATAAAAGTTCAAATATTTCATGGAATCGGTATCGAAAAAAGTTCTCATTATAAAATCAGACCTTTCTTTGATATATACTGCACTTCCGGACCCTGTGTCACCCGGAAGTTTAAAAAGCCTGGCATGAAACTTTCTAACATCGAAATCATTGAGACCGGGTGGCCGAAAGTCGATTATATAATTAATTATCCCAAAACAGGATTACACGATAAATTTGCAATCCCACGGAATAAAAGGATCATTCTCTATGCCCCTACTTTCAGTAAAAAATTGACTTCGATCCCTCATATACTGTCCGAAATACCTGGGATAATATCCAGTGATGAATTCTGGTTGATCAAATTACATGATCTCTCCGGAAAAAAGATTTTTCAACAGATCCGGAGCCGAAAAAACGAAAACATTAAGATCATTTCCGATCCTGATATTACACCTTATCTTCATCTATCCGATCTGATGATATCAGACACTTCTTCTGTCATTTATGAGTTTATGCTGCTGGATAAGCCGGTCATCACTTACCGTGCCAGTGACAGGTTAGACAAAGGTATCAATATCAGGCAGGTCAGTGAACTCAGGTCTGCTATTGACAGATCCTTTTCCAATCCTGATGAATTCCGGAATTCAAGGGTTGAACATTTGAAAGAAATCAATCCTTATCTGGATGGTAAGATCAGTATGAATCTGATATCAAAGTTGATAAGAATGAAGGAATCGGGGTTTAGACCACAAACCAGGAAGATCGGTCCCTGGAGAAAGTTCCAGGTTAAACGGTGGCTGACAAAATGATAAAAGTACTTTTCAATCTCGAGATGGAATATCATTTTAATTCCCTTTATCCCTTGTACCAGGTAATGGAGAAGGATAGCGATTATGATCTATGGTTCCGGATCGGGCAGGACCCCAAAAAGTTCCTGGGTTTGATCTACATGTCCAGAAAGAAAAAGATCTTATCAAAAACGATACCGAAGAATTTCAGAATAACGTTAAAGACCAGGGGGTTCGATCTTGTCATCAGTGGAGATGCTCTTTCTAAACCCGAGAAATTCGGAACTCCGATTCTAGTCAATCTTGACCATGGAGTCGGGATCAAAACTTCCCGGATCAGGAATATCATTAAGCAGAAAGGGTTACATTATCATGTTTTTCTGGAAGGACAATACTGGTACGACTATATAAAAAGTCAGGGTTGGCAGGATAAAGCAAGTTTCTATATTACAGGTATGCCGAAAATGGATCCATTATTCACACCGGGTTTCTATAATCAGGAGAAATTGAAAACTGAACTTGGGTTTGATGGAGCAAAAAAGACCGTTCTTTTCGCACCATCTTATAAACCGAGCTGTATCGATGATATCGGAGAAAAGATCATCTCCCTTGTGCCAGAGTTCAATCTGATCATCAAATTACATCCTTACAGTTGGAAAGGTAGATATGCCCCTCACAGCCATCACCGTTTTTTTGAGAGATTAGCTAAAGCACATCAAGAAATCTACCTTATTCCCGAGCAGGATTACGATATTTATCCTTATCTGGAGCTGGCAGATACTCTGATCAGTGATACATCCAGCGTGTTAAATGAATTCCTTGCTTTAGGAAAATTCGGTGTTATTTATGTTTTATCCAACTTTAAAGAAAAACATTCTGATGGATCCGATGTACTTTCTATTCACCCCCGGGATTGGTTGAAGGATGCTTTCCCCCATCTTAATAATCCTAATGAGTTATCTGAGAATGTCAGACTTGCTCTTGATCCTACTCATAACATGAAGAAAAGGCTTGCTGAATACCGTGATTATTTCTTTACAGGACTGGATGGTATTAGTTCACATAGAGTTAAAAGAGTGATCGACAAACTTATGAAACAGAGCTCATAATGGCTGGAAAAACAAGATTAGAAGGTAGAAACGGAAAAATTGCTCTAAAAATGCTGATTAAAGTTACCAGAATCCTGGAAAACTCCGGAATCCCATACATTCTTGAAGGCGGAACTTTACTGGGTATAATCCGCGAGAACAGATTATTACCCTGGGATAATGATATCGATCTTACTATCACAGAAAATTATAAAAAAGATTTATTGAAATGCCTTTGGA
>JAUVIJ010000149.1 GCA_030592835.1 Candidatus Cloacimonadota bacterium
AGGGCAGATCCAGGATAACCACACTGCTTTCTGTTCTGCCCCGGGTGGGAGATATACATAAATATTCATCCTCATCTATCGAAAAGGTTGTGATTGAGAAAGGGGATAAAAAACCGGTAAAAATTACTGTAAAAATGAATTCCAAAGTCGGTATATTCCAGGTTGAGGAAGTATTATTCCCCAAGATTAATTCCAGTCCGGTAAAACAGTATATTCAACTTTATGCTGATATTAAGGGAGAAGAGACCCTCAAATATTTATAATGGAGTGATGATGGGTTTCAGAGGAGCAAAGTTGAGGTTACTCGAAACCTTAATATCAAGTAGTTATCCCAGGTTCGCATCCTGTATCGGGCGGACCTTGATTCCCATCTCGAAAATGAGATCAGGAAGAAGCATCCTGAGCTGTTGGCTAAACTACAAAATTAGAAGTCCATTTTTAATTGAATTCCCAGATAATTCCCTTTCTCCTTGTTTGAATTTCCTAATACAGCCATCTGCACTTCAAAATGAGATAGAAATTTGTACTTGAGATTAATAACATAAACAAAACCGTCACCACTAAATTGCCTATTCAGAATTGTCCCATTCAATCCGGGCAATCTGGAATATATTAACACATCGCTGTGATAACAACTAACCTGTCCTGTTAGAATAAGATCATTGAGATCGATCTTAAGATATTGATAAAACAGAAGGCCTTTCTGATATTTTTTTTCCGGTAAGATATATTCTTGTTTGAAGTACAATCCTGACTTCAAGACAAATTTGTGAATACTATGAGAATAAGTAAACTTTCCGGTAAAAGAATCGATATCCCGGATCTTACTGTCTATGATATTGATATATTTCTGTTTTTTGGTGTGACCCATGACCAGATTCAGTTTGCTTTTCTTCCGACCCAGTTCGATCTGCAGGAATTCCTCAGTACCCGAGGTCGGCATTTTCTCCCAATATTTGACCCTGGGGTTTTTCCAGGTATCAAAATAGGTTTTAATTTTTATCCCTGGATTTACTTTTATATTCAGACCGTAATGAAATCCGATCTCATTGGTTTTTACAGAACTGTAATATGGTTTGCCATGCCAGTTGGGAAATTTGTCAGGATAATATCTAAACATGAAAAGATTAGTAAAAATATCCTGTTTCCAGGTAAAACCGATGATCCCGGCTGTTTTTTTTTCATAGTAACAGATCTCACCATTTATTATGTAATCATTTTTATCCAGACTAAAGTCTAGACCACTTAGAAACTGATCTTTTCTGAAAACTGGTTCTGCAAATTCACGACTGTAGTTCTGCAGGATAGAAGTCAGGCTGATTTTCAGATCGGATAAAGGCATTATCAATCTCAAACCGGAGATAGTTTCGATCAGATTGTTCTTATTACTGTCATCGATATGAATGCCATCCTCGCGGAAACTACTGATTCGGTCATCTTCCAGACTGGCATCGAGACCTGTCCGGGAAAAAAAGGGGATCAACTGGAAATAAGGAGTTTTAAATTTTATAACTGCTCCTTCCAGATCCCAGGATTCGAAAGAACTGCTGTATCCTTTCATGAGAGCTGGATCTCTGTTAAATGTGGCAATATTAGCAGTTTTGGCAATACCTGTCTGAGAGGCAAATAGAAGACCTCTGCCGAATCTCAAGCGATATTTACCAAGAATTACCTTATCGATGAAGTTTTCTCCCTGATATTCCAGGAAATAGGAGTAGAAATCGAGGTAATCTGCTTCACCGCAATCTTTCTGAGTAACAAAGCCAAGCCGGAATGCTTTATATTCATAAAGAAGTTTCTGATAACATTTCAAAGAGTTGAAAGTTGCAGCGTCTTTTGTATTGTATTCTAATCTGTACCTTGAGGAAATTGCATAGTTTTTCTGTTTCTGGAACCGAATATAAGGAATTATCTCCTTTATGGTATCCCGGTTAAGTCCTATTTCAATCAGAGAATTTCTGTTGATCAGTGGTTTGCTTGTTCTGGCAGTTATAATTATGCTTATTTTGGTATCGTCCAACCAGGGGAGTTTTTTCAATTCCAGAGCAGAAGCAGAATTGACATTAAGAGGATTTCTTTTGATTTCTTCCAAAATCGAAAGTTGTTCGGGATAATACTGCAATTGTTCGTATTCGATCAGATTTTCCAATGTTGGATCAGCCATTATGAAAGAGATTCGGAGGATGATCAGAGTGAGCGCCAGGTTAATTCTTGAAAAGTTCATAACTTAGTGAGAGATAGTGGGTGAGATCCAGTTCTTTATGTGTTCTTACACTATAATCGAGCCTGCATTTTATCAGTTTAAACATTACCCCAAAGCTCAAACGCTCCGGTTGATACTGGTAACCGGAGGTTAATCCTAGAAAGGGAAAGAACTGCCATTTACACCCGAATCGATAGGAGAAATCAAAATCTCTTTCCTTTTCCAAACCGATGGCTAAACTGATGGCATTATCCCAGTTGTAACAGCATTCTCCAACGAAATATACAGGCAGGATATTTTTCTTAATACAACTACTGGTGATATTTATCCAATAGAAACTCTGGGTAAGTTTGCCTACATCCCATGAGATTCCTCCATTGATCAGAAGAACTCCCTTTTGCGAATAACCGGAAATATTTACATGAAGATATTGAATGCTTATTCCTGATCTCAGGTATTGCAGATCGAGGTTCAACCCGGTAATAGCTGAAATTTCTTTATACAAGGAGTGATTTAGATACGATAAGTTACCGCTCCAACCGAGGTTACGGTATTTGATATTGATATGAAGACCATAAAAAGGAAGATCTGATATATTATATAAGTAACTTGCAGTACTTTCGATACCGGGATTCAACAAGGCAGGATTACTGCTGAATGCCGAGGGTTGATCATTGAGCAGGCTGATATTAGAACATCCATTCATTAAGGCAGAACTGGGTATGTTCAAACCGATACTTGTCAGAGTATTAGTAAGAAGCATGATAAATATGATCGTAATTAATTTCATATCTACTCGATCGCTGGTTTTACGATCATTATAAACTGCAGGAACTGATCCAGAAAGGGTTATAATCTATAAAGTCTTAAATTATATATAGTTGGGAGCTTCTATTGATGAGTAAATGTTTTCTATATGGTTGCCATTTCTGACGGGGATATGTCTTTGAAGACAAAAAACCGGTCCTGCAATAAAAACCGGTTGAAGCTTAGATGATATCTGTTCTAAATAATCTCTATAAGAGCAGACACTATGGTTTGACAATACGGGTCCAGCAGAAATACTCGGTAGAATCCGGGATCATCAAAATAGATATTTTCGAAATAGAAAAAATACTTATCAGGTTCAACATCAAATTCATAATTATTGTAATATTGAAATTCATTGGCATCGGGATTAAATTTATCCAGTTTAATGGAGACTTCAGTATAATAAATTGGTGATGAAAGAAAAGTAATCACCGTTAAATTACCGGATTTGAAGTGATCATTGCACCCGATCTCTCCATCGTCAACATCATATTTTTCGCAGAAATATAACAGATCGCAGCTCTGAGCTTTGATATTCAGAGAAATTGGCAGTAGAATGATCATACAAACAAATATTAAGGTCGTTTTTTTCATAAGCCCTCCCTTATATTTTAAATTTTTAATTCACTCTCAATATCAAAAAAGTAAGCTCTCTGCATATCAAAAGATACAGCGATTTTCTCATCTATTTTTGGCAATTTTTTTGGATCGAACCTGGCTACAAGACTGGAATTTCCAGTCTGAAGGAAAACGATGAATTCATTACCCATCGGTTCAACAACTTCGCAGACTGTATCGACTTTCTGTGGGAATTCAGCCATTCTATCAAACTCGGCATCATAAATATCTTCCGGTCTTATACCCATGATTATGTCTTTATCAATATATTTCTTCAATGTGGCATTAGGTCCTGTCTCAACAGTGAAATTTTCATTTTTGAAGATCAGCTTGCTCTTCTCTTCTTTTATCTTACCCTTGAAAGTATTGAGTGAAGGGCTGCCAATAAAACCAGCCACGAAAAGATTTAGAGGTTTATTGTAAACATTCAGTGGGGAATCGATCTGTTGAATGAGACCATCTTTCATAACAACCATCTTATCCGCCATGGTCATCGCTTCTACTTGATCGTGGGTAACGTAAATGATGGTAGTGTCGAGTTTTTTATGTAGTTTGATGATTTCAGCACGCATTTGAACTCTTAATTTTGCGTCCAGATTGGAGAGAGGTTCATCGAACAGAAAAACCTTGGGTTTACGTACGATCGCTCTTCCAAGAGCCACTCTCTGTCTTTGTCCGCCCGATAACTGTTTAGGCTTTCTATCCAGGAGCTCCTCTATTTCCAATAATTCGGCAGCTTCTTTTACTGTTTCATCAATGAGTTCTTTCTTTGTTTTACGCAGTTGTAAAGCGAAAGCCATGTTGTTGTAAACTGTCATATGAGGATAAAGAGCATAATTCTGAAATACCATTGCTATATCTCTGTTTTTGGGAGGGATATCGTTCACGACCTTATCTCCGATCATGATCTCCCCGGAAGAAATTTCTTCCAATCCTGCTATCATTCTCAGGGTTGTTGATTTCCCGCAGCCAGAAGGTCCCACCAGGATAACAAATTCTTTATCTTCCGCTATAAAATCGACTTTTTTGACTGCATGAAAACCATTATCGAAGATCTTATCTACATTTCTAACTACTACTTGTGCCATAAATCATCCATTGTTTAGTTAATCCCAGATAATGCAGTAGATATTTTTTAATAGCAGCATTCTTTTATGTGTGAATGAATTACAAAATTGATTCTGAATATCTTTATGATATGCAAGAAAATTTTGTAACCCATCACCCTATAAAATATTACCACTCTTTATTAAACCTCTATTGCATTATCTGGGTTAAAGTATTTCCAAATCTATTTGAAAGATTTACCAACGTATTTCCTGTAAATAAATATCGAGTTTTTC
>JAUVIJ010000109.1 GCA_030592835.1 Candidatus Cloacimonadota bacterium
ATTCCATAATTCAACTTCAATATTCGTGTCATCTCCATACATAATATAAAACAAGTTTTCGATAACATTATTTTGCTTTAGGGTGAAGCCAGCATCATCAAATCCATCTCCGTTCACATCACCAAGAGGATTAAGTGAATATCCAATACTTTCACCAGGACCAATAGTATATTCAAAATCAGGATTTAAATCACACTCTGGGGTACTGAAAAATATTTTAATATATGAATAAAAATCTAATTGGTCTCCATCAGCCATCTTGGTTCCCAAATCATCATATCCATCACCGTTCATATCACCAAGGTTTTCAAGGATTCTACCATAATAAAAGTGTCCTGAATCAGGATAAATGGTTAAATCGGGAATATTATCAAAATCTTCTCCGCCAAAAAAAAAGTAGATCTTTCCATAGGTGCCGCCAGTTTGTAAGCTGTCACCAAAAGGCCACCAACAAGGGGACCCGACTACAAGGTCATCGATACCATCACAGTTAAAATCAATTGATGTCATCGACTCCCCGAATTTTGATTCTTTATGCTCACCTAGTAAATCCCAAAGTAGTTCCATATTGTTTTGGGAGTAAAGATTATATGTTGTAATTAGTATAATTACAAAGAAAATAAAAAAAATTGGTAATCTATTTATTACGTGGCTTTTTTTATTCATTTAATCCCTCTTTTGTTTGTACAAAACAAAATATAAAGCGTTTATTATCAAATCAATTATGTCTGACCTAAATTGGTGATCAAGTTGATTTCTATTTGAATAAATTCTGAATAATGATAAATCTTTGTCAAATTAATTTTTGGTGGATAAAAATTTGCCTAAGAAATGACCTGATGAATAAATTTATGGGGTTCTCTCATTTTCTAAGCCATTTGTAATATGTTAACATTTTGCATTTTATCTTCGAAAGTCAAACAAAATTTTTGCAGACAAATAGTTGGTGATTTTTCTATTCTTGTTTCCATGCTATGTTACTCTTTTCCCTTATTCAATTCAGGAAGCTCCCTGTTTCCATCATACTCATCTAATAATTTAACCCGACTCAAGCTCCCCGCTATCATCAAGTTTATAGTTTTATTAAAATGAAACTAAAAAAAATGATAAACATCGGAATGTTCAGTTTTCTGATCTTCTCCCGAAAGCATTCGGGATTTGGATAGGAACACCTCAACATTCCGAAGATTCGACAAAGTCAAAACATTCGGAAGTTAGGTTGTAGTTTCATAGGAGTTCACAGAACTCGAGTCGAGTTAAATAAACTTCCGTTTAAATGATCGAATCCTTTCCAATTCCCAATCTGGGCTGACTGTTTGAAAACAAATCTCATAAAAAACTTTACTTCCAGGTTATTTTTTACGCTTTTGATTAATATAGATATCGGAGGTATTTTATGGCTGATTCCAAACATGAAAACATAAAAAATGGAAAAGTGATTGTTATTGGTTCAGGTAACTGGGGAACGACCCTTGCTACATTATTTTGTAAAAACCAGAAAATTTATCTGTGGACGATCGATCATAAAGAAGCTGACGAGATAAATAAAACCAGAAGGATATCTCAATTTCCGGATAAAACTCTTTCGAAAAATATTGTCGTAGAAAAGAAATTCTCACGAGAAATTTCTAAAGATGATATCGTCATTATTGTTATCCCTTCCCGAAAAATTATCGGATTGATAGATGAATTATTAGCGAATAAGGTTGAAGAATGTATCATCGTAAATGCCTCAAAGGGTGTTAAACACTCGACTCTTATGACAGTGGGGCAAAATTTTATTTCCAGAATGCCTAAAATAAAATTCGCTACTTTATCCGGACCAACGATCGCCAATGAAATTATTCACGGTATCCCCGCTAAAGCTGTTCTTGCCTCAAAAAATGTTGCTTTGTTACTGCATTTACAGAATATCTTACAAAACGACCTGTTGAAGTTTGAATTCAGCAGAGATATCAAAGGTGTTGAGCTAGCTGGCTCCTTGAAAGGCCTGGTTGCAATCGCTGTTGGTATTGCAGATGGCCTGGGATTTAAAACAAACATCATGGGCTTGATAATGACGTACGGCTTACATGAGTTTGACACGGTCATGAAATTTCTGGGAGTAAAGAGTTCCACTGTATACGGGATAGCAGGAATGGGAGATTTGATCACGACCTGTATCTCTGAAAACAGCCGAAATCGTAAATTTGGTCGCCTACTTGCCCAGGGAATCGGAATGGAAGAAGCTCTGGAGAAAGTTGGTATGGAAGTCGAGGGTGTTTCTATGGCCAAAACCATTCAGAAACTGGCAAAATTTAATCTTTCAATTCCATTGTTCTCATTTGTTACCAAAGTTATTTTCGAAGATGTGGGCAATATCAGGAATGAGTTACTCGATACTCTGAATTCAATCTCCGGTTAGAAAATCATTGTCAAAAAAACAGTATAGAATATAATTATAAATAATCTGACAAGGATGGGTTCATGTTTCCCTTTTCTCATCTCGAAATCAAACCTGAAATCGATGAACCCTTAGTATTTAATTTGACTGGTAATTCTAAAATGCTAATAGTAAATATTCTACATAAACTAAAGGTTTTGTTATAGAAGGAGATCATAATGAAAGTCTTAATAATAAACTGTGAAAGTTCCTCTGTTAAGTATAAATTGATCGATCTTGCCGGTGAAAAAGTTCTGGCCGAGGGTATTGTTGAAAAAATAGGTGAGGACATCTCGTTATTTTCCTTCGAAACAAAAGATTTTGAGAAAAACAAGCACAGACTCTTAATCCCCAACCATGAAAAAGCGATTCAACTGATAATAGAACACCTGACAGATTCACACCATGGGATCATTAAGAAGATTCAGGAGATCGATGCTGTCGGTCATAGACTGGTTCATGCTGGTGAGTGTTATTCGGGTTCCGTGATCATCAGCGATGATGTCATCGATGTTATGGAGCGTTGTTCATCTCTGGCGCCACTTCATAATCCTGCCAACCTTAAAGGGATATATGCAATGAAGCATCTTCTTCCCGATACACCTCATTGCGGAGTATTTGATACTGCTTTCCACCAGACAATGCCTTCAAGAGCTTTTTTATATGCCTTACCTCTTAAATATTATACAAAACATAAAATCCGCCGTTATGGTTTTCACGGAACATCTCATAAATATGTCTGTGAGATCGCAGCAGAATATCTCAAACGGAATCTAAAAGACCTTAAAATAATATCCTGTCACATTGGTAACGGGGCATCGATCACCGCAGTTGATAAGGGAAAATCTGTCGATACTTCCATGGGATTCACTCCCCTGGAAGGATTAGTTATGGGTGCCCGGTGTGGCAATATCGATCCTGCTATCATAATTCATATGCAAAAACAAATGGGGCTGACAGTCGATGAGGTGGAAAATATTCTGAACAAGAAGAGTGGTATTTTAGGGTTATCCTCTTTGAGTAATGATATGCGAGTGATCGAGGAAGAAATAGTAGAAAGAAAAAATCCGAACGCAATCCAGGCTCATGAAGTCTATGCTTACAGGATCAAGAAATACATCGGTGCCTATACTGCAGTCATGAATGGTCTTGATATTCTGATCTTCACGGGCGGTGTTGGTGAAAACATGCCGATTTTAAGGGCGGAAGTTTGTCGTAATCTGGACTTTTTCGGTATCAAATTAGATAAAACGGGAAATGATCAACTCACAGACGGTATTCTCGAGCTGCAAAAGCCGGAAGCAAAAGTGATCATTTTAAAAATACCTACTGATGAAGAATTAATGATTGCCAAAGAAACTCAAAGACTGTTGGAAAATTAACTTCTTTTTCCTGCCGGAATGAATCAATTATAATTCATTCCGGTTTTTTTATTTACCGGGAGTATAAATGCTGGCAAAATATATCATAGTAGCTGCTTATTCACTATTCGTGATTATGATCGGTATCATTGGACATAAAAAAACCAAATCCTTTAAAGATTATCTTCTTGGTGGTGGAAAAGTAGGACCCTGGATGACAGCTTTTTCCTACGGAACCGCTTACTTTTCGGCAGTACTCTTTATCGGATTTGCAGGAAAAATCGGCTGGGCTTTCGGTCTCTCAGGACTCTGGATAGCTCTTGGTAATACCCTGATCGGCGTACTGGGAGTGTGGGTGCTGTTGGGAAATAACATAAAAAAAGCAGCAACCCGATTCGAGGTCAAGACAATGCCGGAATTCCTGGCAGCTCGTTTTAATTCTCCTTTTCTAAAATTGTTTACTTCTACTGTATTTTTTATTTTCCTAATCCCTTATACCGCAGCCGTTTTTATGGGTTTAAGCTATCTCTTTGAGATCAGTTTCCATATACCATATACCTATATACTGATCTTTATGGGTGTATTGACGGGGATTTATCTTGTTCTCGGAGGATATAAATCCATGGCAATGGCTGATGTATTTTTCGGCATTATAATGATCTTTGGAGTAACTATCCTTCTCATAAGCACAATTTCAAAAGGAGGAGGATTACCCAGTATTATTAACAGCTTGAGATCGATCGAACCAAAGCTTGTATCTGTTGTTGGTCCGCCTGGGTTCTGGGCATTATTGTCTCTGTTTATATTAACCAGTTTCGCGCCCTTTGCCATGCCTCAACTCATTCATAAATTCTATTCCATAAAGGATAAAAAGGCTGTTAAAATCGGTGCAATCGCCTCCACACTTTTTGCAGCACTAGTTACCGGAACCGCTTATTTCACGGGAGCTCTTACCAGAATATTCATAACTCCAGCCCGTAATCCTGAAGCTTTTATTGCCGGCGTGCCTAGATTTGATGCTTTAATGCCAGAACTTTTTTCTACAGTTATACCTGCAGCTCTTACTATTATTATATTGTTACTTATTTTGTCTGCTTCCAAATCAACACTGGCCGCTCTTGTTCTCATGTCCAGCGCAACTCTAACTGAAGATATGTATAAGGGATTCATCAATAAAAAGGCTTCGGATAGAACTTTAACGAGAATGATGAGGATCAGCAGTGCCGTATTCATCCTTCTGGCGATGATCCTGGCATATATGAAACCCGCGATTATAGTTACAATTCTGGTGATTTCCTGGGGAGCAATTGCATCTGTAGCCCTGGGACCTTTTATCTGGGGCATGTTCAGCAACTGGACAAATAAGGTCGGTGCAATTTCAGCAGCAGTCGGCGGATTGGCGATCTGTCTTGTTCTCTTTTTGCTCTGGGGACCTAAAATGGTGCCACAGGCCGGATCAATAGGTATGCTAACATCAATGATCCTGGTTCCTATTGTCAGTCTGATATTCAAAAAGAAATCGAACTGAAATATTTTTATTATGTTATTATAAGTTAATATAACTATCGTATTTTTTACATAATTTTACAGCCGTAAATATTTTTTTTGTTGACCTTATAATATCATGTTGTATCGGTGTCTTCGTGAAGTTTGGCATCTTCAATTCTGTTAAACCATTCAGGTAATTGATGGAGTTGACAACCTGATTTCACAAAGAAAGAAAGGAGCATTAAATGGCAAAGAAGATCTACGTAGGCAATTTCCCCTGGAGTACTAATGAAGACGATCTGCAGGGACTTTTTTCTGAATATGGAGAAATTACTAGTGTCAGTATTATCAGAGACAGATTGAGCGGAAGATCCAAGGGGTTTGGCTTCGTTGAGATGGAAAATGCAGAAGAAGCTATCCAGGCTTTGAATGGCAAAGATTTCAACGGCAGGACTTTAAGAGTGGATCTGGCTCTGGAAAGAAAAAACCAGGATTAGATCAATACTAAAATATTATCGATAAATTTTCGTCTGTTACAGTTACAGTCCAATTTCAATTATACCGATTCAACACTCTGTCTGGATCGGTATAATTTTTTCTGTTTCTTAATACTCTCCCTTTAACCCAGATAATGTAGTAGAGGCTTATTAATGCTATTTGCAAAGTTCCATTGCATTATCTAAGTTTAAATCAGAACAGATAAAGATCCTTTACCGATTCCCTGTTGAGCGCATACAGACTGGAAATACCCAGCATAGTACCATAGGGTATTGTCAGTATTTCAATAGCAGAAATTATCAAACTGAATGTTCTATATTTTTTCTGGAGGAAAGTTCCCGACTATACCTTTATAACACCAAAAAATACTTCAATTATGATTATTTTATCAGCATTATTTTACGGTCATAAACAAGATCATTCGCCTTCATTCGACAGATATACAAACCTGATCCGACAATCCGGTTTTTTACATTCCGGCCATCCCATTCTATCTGATGCCAGCCTTTTCCCAGAATCCCCTTATGGAGATCTCTTATTTTCTGACCCTTAATATTATAAATAGTTATACTGATTCTGCTATCCTTGGATAGACTGAAATTTATCGTTGTAGCACGTGTTCTTTCACCTGAGAAAGGATTGAATGGATTAGGATAATTCGAACCCAGCCCTGTTATCAGTGGTGTGATATTATCATCCTCTTCACTTGCTTCAGTTGTTTTTTCTATAACAACAGAAAAAGCCGGAATCGATTCGACATCATTAGTATATACTGCCGAAATTGCAAACTGGTAAAAACCCGGATCAAGCTGTCCCCAAGTAATATCCGTGTAAGCTGTTTCCATGATTTCGGTTGCTATCTGATCCCTGTTTTCAGGATCATTCTGTACTTCCTCGGGGAATCGATAGACATTATAATACTCGAAATATCGACTCTCCACCCGAGTAAAATCTGATCCTGAAAAAACAGTATTATCGATCGTTCTATCAAATCTGGATTCGATCTCTCCCAGATC
>JAUVIJ010000190.1 GCA_030592835.1 Candidatus Cloacimonadota bacterium
AATGATGGGATTATCGTTTTCATCGAAAACCCTGCCCCCGAATCCCTGCATCCAGCATGCATGATAGTAATAATTGGCATTTTCATAAACCAGTCCGTATTTTCCTTCCTCCGGAATAGTGAATTCTTTAGCCATGGCGATCATCTCATCGGTAGTCTTTGGCGGTTCAGAAATTAGATTTGGATTATAGAAAAGGATGATGGATTTAAGTGACATTGGTAATCCATAAAGCGACCCTTCATAAAGCATGGGTTCGTAAGCTCCCTCGACAAAGCTGTTTTCTATATCATCTTCCAGATAAAAATCGAGGGGTTCAATTATATCTGCTTCCACCCAACCCCCGATACGATCATGTGCAAAAATGAACAGGTCCGGACCTTTCCCACGGGGAATTGCAGCAGTTATTTTATCCGGCAGGGCATCAAAGGGGACTCCCAGAGCCTTTAATAGAATATCTGATTGAGAACTGTTAAAGTTAGCCACTACCTGTTTCAGTGCTTCTTTCTCTTCCCCGCGATAAGAATGCCACATGGTTATTTCCACTTGGGAATAGAGAAAAGATATAACTAAAATGATGAAACTTATAGAAATTATGACCTTTTTCATATTAATCCTCCATATTATTTGCTTTTATAATCCCAGTCGATATATTTTTATACTCCTGGGGGTAAAAGTACTGATATATTCGAGATCAGAACTGTTGAACAGTTCTCTCTCACCAACAAGCTGAGTTACCTGATCAAATACGGGTAGATCCGCAAAGTCGATCTTCAATTCCTGTTCTTCCCTGTGAAGATTAGCAATTACCAGTACACCTTCCTGATCATTTCCAACTAAATAGGCAACTCCCCGCTTATATTCTTTCATTTCATTTGTTGTATAGAGAGGAACAAATTGTATTTCCCCCGTTTCTATGACAGGATAATCACTGCGTAATCTGATCAGGTTTCGCACAAAACTCAGGATCGATCCGGGATCGTCGGTTTCTTCTTCGACTGAAATTCCATCCGGTTCATTATCCCAGACAGGATACCAGTTTGTCATACCTTTACAATCGTTATTCCGACACCATTCCATCGGTCTGCGGATGCCTTCGTCATAGGGATCTTTCTGTCCCTTCATTCCTATTTCATCTCCATAGTAGAGCATAGGCATCTGGGGTACAGTCAGTAACAATGCAAGTCCAAGTTTGGCTTGATCTTCATCCATCCTCGTAAATATCCGATTCATATCGTGATTATTGAAAAACCTGTTCATGAGAGCATTGTCAGGTAATATCCGTTCCTGTTCCAGTAAAATAGTGCGAAAATCCATAGCACTGGCGCTGGTTATGGATGCAACCAGGCTCCCCTGAAAAGGAAAGTCGAAAGCCATGTCGAATTCATTATCGAAGCTTTGAGCGATCGAACCCAGACCTTCCCAGTTTTCCGCAAGCAACAGAACATCCGGGTTCACAGATTTAACTTCCTGACGGAACATTTTCCAGAATTCATGAGGTGGACCCTTGACATAATCACATCGGAAACCGTCTACTCCATCTGTGAAATTCCCGTCTCGATCAGGATCGATCCAGTATTTTGCCATCTCATAGAGGTATTCCCTAACTTCTGGATTGTTGACATTCCAGGCAGGCATATAGGGTTCCAGCATATTTCTGTCTTTATCACGATGCCGGAATTGCCAGTTATGAGCCCTGGTATTGGAGCTATTTGTGAAATAGAACCAGTTATCAAATCTGGATTGGGAATTTGCAAAGGCATCTTTGAAATATTCATGCTGTGAGGAACAATGATTCAGAACGAGATCTGTAATGATCTTAATTCCCCGCTTATGGGCTTCACGGAGAAGTTCCTGAAAATCCTCGTTTGTACCATAATCCGATTCGATCTTATAATAATCACTGACATCATAGCAATGATAACTGGGAGATTCGAATACCGGCATCAGCCAGATCGATTTAATACCCAGATCATCCCCTGTTTCCGGATCGCCATCATTCAAATAGTCTAGTTTTTCTATAATACCCTGGATATCACCTATGCCATCATTGTCACTGTCGTAAAAACTGCGGACGAAAATCTCGTACATCACACCATTGTAAGCCCAGCCGGGTATATCATAAAAAGTAATGTCACCTTGGGCTATGGGATCATCTTCTCCGGAATAGATCTCTACATTATCAACCATTTCGACAATTTTCAGTTCCCAATTTTCATCAAAATATCCCTGTGCAAGTTCAAGAAAACGATCAGCATTGGGATTATAATCAGTAATCTGATAGATACAGTAATCCTCTTTCCTGGGAAGAAACCGGATCGCCTCATAATTGGGTGCACTTAATATCCAAAGCTGTCGATATGGATTAAGAGGATTCGGAAAACGATAACTTATTCCAACTTCATCACCGCTAAATGTTCTATCGAGAATTCTGATCTCTTCTTCGCTTATCTGAACCGGGAGAAAAGGGGCAAGCAGTTTTGTCCAGAGATTGGAACCAGAAGCCCCTATCAAGATCAAATTGTAATTTTCTATTATTTCAGGTGTCAGTTCTGAATCTTCTATAATATCCACTACATTATCTTTCTGATTGATCCAGCGCTTGATCCTGAAATCAACAATGTTATAAGCCAGCATCTCATTTATATCTAATTCATCATCATCGTCTGTACTCGTTCCCCAGACAATGACAGACTGGTTCTCAAAAAAATCGGTTTTTTCTATTTGAAAGGTATTATTGACAGTTTTGTTCTTATCTAGAATTTCATTGGCGTAATCAAAAACTTTTTGATTACAATATAGATTAAAATATAGAAGAATCAGTAATAATATACTAATTATTTTTATCATAATCCCTGTTTTAAATATAATAAATTTTAACATTATTTATGCTCTTAAATAATATATATTATTTAGAGCAAATCTTTTTTTTGCAAAAAAGAACTATTAAAGTCTGGGTTGTCAAGGGAAAAAAGTATTGGAATTTGTTGGGAGAAAAAAAGTAATTGCCTAATATAAAATGTTTTAGAATTTGGGTGTGCATCAAGATTGAAAAAAGAGGTAGTATTAAATTGAAAAATCATAGGTCGACAACCCCTGCATTAGAAAAGAAATACTCTGTAAAATTTTCCTATCAACCGCTAATAGCTGGTGAACATAATATCTATTTATCCGGTGATTTTAACAATTTTGCTACCTCCGAAACAAAATTGCTTAACAGAAACGGGATTTATGAAACGATTCTCGATCTTGCTCCCGGAAGGTATTCTTACAAATTCATAGTTGATGATATCTGGCAAACTGATCCTCAAACATCTGAGTTTACAGCAGACGGATTTGGCGGTCAGAACTCCGTGATTTATATAGGAGAACGGGATGAAATTGATGCTTTGAGGATTGTAGAGATCCAATATTATTCGGAAAACCCCTTAAATGAGGTCAATATTGCAGGTACTTTCAACAATTGGAATCCCAACAGTGACAGATTTAAAAAGATAACTAACAATTTATTCAAAATAGACCTTCTCCTCAAAATCGGAACTTATGAATTCAAGATCAAGGATGGAGAAAAATGGAAAATACATCCGGATTTTCCTTCCCACAACGAAGATGGATTTTCAGGATTTAATTCCACCCTGAATGTCAGCAGTTCTCACACTCGTTATCCAAATATTCAGGATCAGGGTGAGATTTATACTTTTGGTCTTTTCTCAAAGGATCCGCTGAGTTATATAGACCCCCTCGATAGTGATGAAGTTGCAATAGTAACCAAATCCTATAAAGAAAATGTCGATTCCCTTCTCCTGGTGACTTCAACAGGTGAAAAGCGAATGCAACGATTCCACTCCAATGAAGATCTGGATTATTATCGTGTCGTTTTGAATTTAGCCGGTATCGATGACAATTGTGGATTCA